>JAIYBS010000235.1 GCA_027488415.1 Planctomycetaceae bacterium
CGTCGGCGAGTGGGTGAACCTCGGCGCCGGGACCGTGAACAGCAACCTGCTCAACACCTACGGCGAGGTCACCATGCGCCTGCGCCCGACCGGCGCGATGGAGCGCACCGGCCGCCAGTTCATGGGATGCGTGGTCGGCGACCACTCGAAGACCGCGATCGGCACGCGCATCATGACCGGCTCCTCGGTCGGCACGGGCTCGATGTGGGCCGCGGGCCGCGCGATCTCGGGCGCGGTCGCGCCGTTCGCGTGGGTCACCGACGACGGCGAGCGCCGCTTCCGGCTCGACAAGTTCACCGACATCGCGCGCACCGTGATGGCTCGGCGCGGCGTCGAGCCGGGGCCGGCCATGCTCGCGCGCCTCTCGTCGCTGCACGCGGCGGGCCAGGGCTGACGGATGCCGACGCTCTACATCGTCGACGGCCACGCGCAGTTCTTCCGGGCGTACCACGCGATCCGCCCCGGCATGCGCAGCCCGGTGACGGACGAGCCGACGAACATGACGTTCGGCTTCGTCGGCATGATCCTCAAGGTGCTTCGCCAGGACCGTCCCGACTACCTCGCGGTGGTGATCGACGCGTCGGGCGACCAGGGCACGTTCCGTTCGCAGATCTACCCCGAATACAAGGCGCACCGCAAGCCGCCGCCCGAGGACTTCGATCCGCAGGTCGAGCGCTGCGTCAGCCTGCTCGGGCAGATGGGCGTACCCGTGCTCGCGGTCGAGGGCGTCGAGGCCGACGACACCATCGCCACCGTCGTGCGCCGCATGCGGCGGGAGCACCCGGACCTCGACGTGCGGATCGTGAGCCGCGACAAGGACCTCGGGCAGCTCGTCGACGAGCGCGTCCACCTCTTCGACCCGCAGGCGGACAAGGCGCTCGGCGTCGAGGAGCTCTTCGAGTCGAAGGGCGTCCGGCCGGACCAGGTGGTCGACATGCTCGCCCTCATGGGTGACCCCGTCGACAACGTGCCGGGCGTGAAGGGCGTCGGCATCAAGACCGCGGCGAAGCTGATCACCGAGTTCGGCTCGCTCGACGCGCTGCTCGCGAACCTCGACAAGGTGAAGGGCAAGACGGGCGAGGCGATCGCTGCGCAGAAGGGCATCCTCCCGCTGTCGCGCCGGCTGGTGGCGCTGAAGGACGACGTCGACGTGCCGTTCGCGCTCGAGGACGCGCGGGTCGAGCCCGCGCGCGCCGACGCCGCGGCGCTCGACGAGGAGATGCACCGGCTCGGTTTCAACCGGCACGCGCAGGACCTGCGGTCGTGGCTGGGGATCGCGGGAACGCCGAAGGCGGGAGCGGGTGCCGCGGCGGGCGCGGTCCCCGCGCGTGGCGCGACCAAGCCCGCGGCGCGCGCCAAGCCCGACGCGCCGGAGGAGTTCGGCCTCTTCAACCCGCCGCCCGAGGATTCGTTCGCGTCGCCCGCGACCGACGGCGCGGCGATGCAGGCCTTCGCCCGGGGCGACTATCGCCTCGTCGCCGACGAGGCGGCGCTCGACGGGTTCGTCGCGGCGGCGCGGACCGCGTGCGCCGGGGGCGCGATGCTTGCCTTCGATACCGAGACCACGTCGCTCAGCCCGGTCAGCGCGGAGCTCTGCGGGATCAGCCTGGCCTTCGAGGCCGGGAAGGCCGTGTACGTCCCGATGCGCTCGCCCGAGCCCGCGTCGCACCTGGCCTCGGACGCGGTGCTTGCCCGGGTGCGGCCGCTCCTCGAGGACCCCGCGGTCCGAAAGACGGCGCACAACGCGAAGTTTGACCTCGTCGCCCTGCGCGCGGCCGGCGTCCGCGTGCGCGGTCTCGCCGGCGACAGCATGGTCGCGAGCTACGTGGTCGACGCCACGCGCAGCACGCACCGCATGGATGCGCTCGCCGAGGCGGTGCTCGGTCACCGGTGCATCCCGATCACCGACCTCATCGGCAGCGGGCGGCACCAGCGGCGGTTCGACGAGGCGCCGCTCGCGCTCGCCGCGCCGTACGCGGCCGAGGACGCGGATGTCGCGCTGCGGCTTGCGGGGGCGCTCGAGGCGCAGGTCGACGGGATGGGGCTCGGCGGGCTCTACCGCGGCACCGAGGTGCCGCTGGTCGAGGTGCTCGCGGAGCTCGAGTTCAACGGCATCCGCGTGGATCCCGACGAGCTCGAGCGGCAGCGGCGCGCGCTCGAGGTGCGCATCGAGGCGCTGAGGGCGCGGATCGAGGCATCGGCGCCTCGGCCCTTCAACATCGACTCGCCGAAGCAGCTGGCCGAGGTCCTCTTCAACGGGCCGTCGGACGAGCCGCCGGGCCTCGGCCTCAAGGTCGTGAAGCGCACGAAGACCGGCGCCTCCACCGACGTCGAGGTGCTCGAGAAGCTCGCGCAGGACCCGGCCGTCGCCACCGAGCTCCCGGCGCAGATCCTCGAGTACCGGCAGCTGAGCAAGCTCGTCGGCACGTACCTCGTCTCGCTTCGCGAGGCGATCGACCCGCGCACGGGCCGGATCCACGCGAGCTTCCACCAGGCGGTCACGGCGACGGGCCGCCTGAGCTCGAGCGACCCGAACCTGCAGAACATCCCGATCCGCACCGAGGTCGGCCGGGAGATCCGGCGCGCCTTCGTGGCCGAGCCCGGGAACGAGCTGATCTCCGCCGATTACTCGCAGATCGAGCTGCGCGTGCTCGCGCACCTCTCCGAGGACCCGGCGCTGATCGCGGCGTTCAAGGGCGGGGCGGACATCCATCGCGCGGTCGCGGCCGAGGTGTACGGCGTCGCGCCCGCGGAGGTGACCGACGAGCAGCGGAGCGCCGCGAAGATGGTCAACTTCGGCATCATCTACGGCATCACGCCGTGGGGACTCGCGAAGCGCCTCGGGCC
>JAIYBS010000289.1 GCA_027488415.1 Planctomycetaceae bacterium
GCCACGCGGTGGCGGCCGGGGCTGCCTGCGCGGGTGCGGTGCCCGTCTGCGGCGCGGCGAGGGCCGGGGCGCAGGTCAGGGCGAGCGTCGAGACGGTGGTGGCAAGCAGCAGAATCATTCGCGGGTTCCTTTCGGGATCGCTGTGTGGAGACCGGAGACTATCCGAGCGGCTTACCCGCCGCGCAGCGACGCCATGTCGATCACGAAGCGGTACTTCACGTCCTGCTTGAGCACGCGTTCCCACGCCTCGTTGACCTGGTCCATGCGGATCAGCTCGATGTCGCAGGCGATGCCGTTGGCGCCGCAGAAGTCGAGCATCTCCTGGGTCTCGGCGATGCCGCCGATCAGCGACCCGGAGAGGTTCCGGCGCGGCATGATCAGGCTGAAGGCGCTGATCTGCTGCGGCTTCGGGGGCACGCCCACGAGCGCGAGCGTGCCGTCCACCTTGAGGAGCTGCATGTAGGCGTCGAAGGAGTGGTCCGCCGAGACCGTGTCGACGATCAGGTCGAAGCTGCGCGCGTGCTTCGCCATCGCGTCGGGGTCGCGCGAGAGGACCACCTCGTGCGCGCCGAGGCGAAGCCCGTCGGCGACCTTGCCCTCGCTCGTGGTGAAGAGCACGGTGTGCGCGCCCATCGCGCGCGCGAACTTCACGCCCATGTGCCCGAGCCCGCCGAGACCGACGATGCCGACCTTCCTGCCCGGCCCCGCGCCCCACTTGCGCAGCGGCGACCACGTGGTGATCCCCGCGCAGAGGAGCGGCGCGGCGGCCGCGGGGTCGAGGTTCGTCGGCACCTTCAGCGTGAAGGCCTCGTCGCACACGACGCGCTCCGAGTAGCCGCCGTAGGTCATGCCGCCCGTGTGGCGGTCCGCCGAGTTGTAGGTGAAGGTGGCGCCCGTCGAGCAGAACTGCTCGAGGCCCGAAGTGCACTGCGGGCAGGTGCGGCACGAGTCGACCATGCAGCCGACGGCGGCGAGGTCGCCGACACGGAACCGCGTGACGCTCGCGCCCACGCGCGTGACCCGGCCGAGGATCTCGTGGCCCGGAACCACGGGGTAGACGGCGCCGCCCCACTCGTCGCGCGCCAGGTGGATGTCGCTGTGGCAGACGCCGCAGTACATGATCTCGATCTCGACGTCCGAGGGCAGCGGCTGCCGCCGCTCGATGGCGATCGGTCCGAGCGGTGCGGTCGGGCTGGATGCTGCGTAGGCCTTCGTGCTCATGTCACATTCCCTTTCGTGCGTGCTTCTCGGCGAGCTTCTTGCCCTCGACCTCCGCCAGGTACTTGCGGGTGGCGGCCGGGAGGAGCGTCCACATCCGGATGGCAAAGATGAGCCCGATCACCGTGAAGGGGAACAGGAACATCGGCCAGTACGACCAGCTCTTGGTGGCGAGGATGCCGACCGCGAACGCCTGGATGGCGCTGCCGAGCTTGCTGAAGGCGTCGGCGATGCCGGTCGCCGTAGCGGCGGCCTTCTTGCCGCCGAAGTCGGCGGTGGCGGTGCCGGACATGATGCTGTGCACGCCGATCACCGCCATCATGGTGCCGACGGCGCAGAGGCCGATGATCCACGGCCGCGCCGCGAGGAACCACGCGGTGAACGATCCCTCGGCCGCGCCCGCGCTCTCGGCGGTGGCGTCGATCGGCTGCCACACGAGGCTCAGGATCATGAGGCCGGTGGTCGCGAACATGATCACCTGCATGAACGCCGCCGACGGCGCGCGCCGGCTCTGGAACAGCCGGTCGCTCAGCCATCCCGCGGTGAACCCGCCGGCGATGCCGGTGACGCAGCCCCAGAAGCCCCAGTTGTCGGTGACCACCTTCACGCCGAGCGGCGTCTCCTTGGCGAAGAGCAGGTACCAGTTGAGGATGCCGTCTCGCAGCACGCCCGAGGTGAGCTCGACGACGCCGATCATGAGGATGATCGGGTTCGAGAGGATGCGCCAGATCAGCTGGAAGTAGCCGTCCTTCTTGGTCGGATCGCCGGCCATCTCGTCGTTCGACGCGTCGTGCGTGTCGAGCGGGTCGAAGCCGGCCTGGTCGGGCGTGTCCTTCAGGAGCACCACGTCGATGAGCGCCCAGACGACCATGATGCCGGCGGGGATCGCGAAGATCAGCCAGAGCGCGGGCACGGTGCGCCCGTCGAGCGCGAAGAGGTTGTTGAGGATCACCCGGGCCGTGGTCGGCGTCTCGGGCTGCTCGAGCTGGACGGCGTTGGCGATCGCCCGGCCCCAGTCGAAGGCGAAGTACACGCCGAGCGAGATCAGCGTGCCGAAGATCGCGCCGAAGGTGCCGCGCTCGCGGACGTGGAACCAGTAGCTCTTGACCTTGATGGTGCTGACGGCACCGAAGCTCTGGAACAGCATGTTGATGCTGTAGAGCACCGCGAGCGCCACGCCGAGGCTGACGTCGAGCGTGCCGTTGAGCTTCATGAACACCGCGCCCGCCATGGCGAAGTTCATGAGCGCCGAGCCGAGGGCGCCCATGAGCATGCCGCGCTTGCCGCCCATCTTGTCGACGAGCGGTCCGACGAACAGCAGGCCGAGCGCGTAGCTCGTGGCGCCCGCGCTCGCGATGAACCCGAAGTCCTTCTTCGTCATCAGCGCCCCGAGCGCCACGGCGGCGACGGAGAGGTTGTACCGCCCCATGTAGAGGAACGAGTACGTCATCCCGAGCGGGAACCAGTTCATGAAGCGGCGCCACATGAACTTCCGCGTGTGCTTGAGCGGGTTCGTCAGGAAGTAGAGCGTGATGATGTAGGCCAGCGCCAGGCTGACCAGGAAAAGCGCCATGGGGGGAGGGTAGTGAGATCGCATGCGGGCCCCGACCACCCCAAGGAAGGCCAATAACTAATTCTTAAGGAAATCGCTCTGATTCCGTTTTCCTCTGAGCCGTTTCTGGGCGAAATTCGTTCCTTAAGGAAACTGTGCGCGTCGGTTGCGCGCTGTCAGTCCATGCCACGCCGAAAGGTCCAGCTCGCCATGAACCATGTCCACGCTCTGAGCATTCTCGCCGTGTCCTCCGTCACGGCCTCCGCCGCCGCACAAGCCGTCACCTGGGAGTTCCTCGCCAAGCAGTCGACGGACGTCAATGTCGCCGGCGTGCCGACTGCGGTCTGGGTTCCCGGCGCGTTCAACAACGGCTGCATCGATGACGAGGGTCGCGTGATCGTGGCGAACACGATCCAGAACGCCGACACCACGCTCACGAACGCGAACAACCGCGTGCTCATGCGCGGCGTCCCCGGCAGCCTTTCGCTGATCGCGCGCAACGGCAGCGCCGCGCTCGCCGGCGCCCCGGCCGGCTCGGTGTTCAACACCTCGACCGGCATCAACGGCTTCACGACCACGTACTCGAACTCGACGTCCGGCTACATGGTCGTCGGCGGAAGCCTCAACGGTCCGAACATCGTCCACACCGCCGGCGCGGCGCAGAACAACAGCGCGCTCTGGCTGGTCGGACCCAACGGGACTGCGAGCCTGATGGCGATCGTCGGC
>JAIYBS010000077.1 GCA_027488415.1 Planctomycetaceae bacterium
CATGTACCGCCTGAAGAACGGCCGCTTCGAGCAGATCGGCATGGGCTGGGGCAAGCACGGATTCACCGCGCTGCAGCAGTCGCTCTGCGGCACCTGCCAGTCTTCCGGGACGGGCAACTACCTCGGCATCGGCTGCTCCGATCCGTACTCCGCGGGCCTGAACGGCAGCCAGTCGGGCCTGGGCACGCGGACCGAGGTGAATGCCTCGACCGGCATCTTCCCGGGCACGATCAACCAGGGCATGCCCGCGGCTCCCGCCACCTACGGACGCCGCTGCATCTCGAAGGCCGACGACCTCAACCCCGCGCTGAACGCGGGCGCGACGTACTTCGCGGAAGGCCACTACATCCACCCGCAGGACGCCGCGTACGGCACCGACAACAACAACGCGTCTTACCGCGGCTTCACGGTCGGCGCGCTCTCGAGCGGCGCCTACACGCTGACGCTCACCGGCAGCACGATCCAGCAGAAGGCCACGATCGAGGCGTGGCGCGCGGCGGATGCCGGCGTGCAGCTCGAGTACGCCGACGTCGCGGGCGACGGCCGCTTCATCGTGGCGTGCAAGGCGACGCAGAACGGCAACGGCACCTGGCACTACGAGTACGCGGTGCACAACCTGAACTCGGACCGCTCGGGCCGATCGTTCACCGTGCCGATCCCGGCCGGCGTGACGGTCACGAACGCCGGCTTCAAGGACATCGACTACCACTCGGGCGACCCGTACAGCGCCGTCGACTGGACGATCGCCGTGAACTCGGGCAACGTCACCTGGACCGGCGGCACCCACTCGGTGAGCCCCAACGGCAACGCGCTCCGCTTCGCGACGCTCTACAACTTCTGGTTCGACGCGACGTCCGGTCCGTCGGACCAGCGCGGCGCGATCGGGCTCTTCAAGCCCGGTGCCGCGGGCGCCCCGAACTCGGTGGAGGTCGCCCTGAAGGCTCCGGCCCCCACGGCGAACCCGGCCGACCTCAACGGCGACGGCAGCGTCACGGGCGCCGACCTCGGCCTGCTCCTCTCCAACTGGGGCAACCCGGGGCAGGGCGACCTGAACGGCGACGGCACCGTGAACGGCGCCGACCTCGGCCTGCTGCTGTCGGCCTGGGGCTGACGCTCCGGATTCCCGCCCACGAAATGAACCGCGGCCGAAGGCGTGCGCCTTCGGCCGCGGTGCTTTCGCGGGGTTGGCGGCTCAGTGCAGGTCGAACCGGTCGAGCTCCATCACCTTCGCCCACGCGGCGGCGAAGTCGTTCACGAACTTCTCCTTCGCGTCGTCGCTCGCGTAGACCTCGGCCAGCGCGCGCAGCTCGGAGTTCGAGCCGAACGCGAGGTCGACGCGGCTGGCCGTCCACCTCGGCGCGCCGGTCGCGCGGTCGCGACCCTCGTACGCCTCCTCGCGCGGGCAGACCGGCGCCCACGTCGTGCCCATGTCGAGCAGGTTCACGAAGTAGTCGTTCGTGAGCATGCCGGGCCGCGACGTCAGCACGCCGAGGCTCGAGCCGTCGAAGGTCGCGCCCATCGCGCGCATTCCGCCGACGAGCACGGTCATCTCGGGGGCGGTCAGGCCGAGCAGGTTCGCCTTGTCGACGAGCAGGTGCTCGGCGCGACGGGGAAGGCCCTTCGCGAGGTAGTTGCGGAAGCCGTCGGCCTTCGGCTCGAGCACCGCGAACGACGCGGCGTCGGTCATCGCCGCCGTCGCGTCGGTGCGGCCCGGGGTGAACTTCACGGTGACCGTCACGCCCGCGGCCTTCGCCGCGTGCTCGACCGCCGCGCATCCGGCGATCACGATCAGGTCCGCAAGCGAGACCTGCTTCTTGCCGCCGGCCGCGTTGAACTCCTTCTGGATGGCCTCGAGCGCGGAGAGCACCCGGGCGAGCTGCGCCGGGTTGTTCGCCGCCCAGTCCTTCTGGGGCGCGGGCCGCACGCGCGCGCCGTTGGCGCCGCCGCGCTTGTCGGTGTTTCGGAAGGTCGATGCCGACGCCCAGGCTGCCAGCGCGAGGTGCGCGGCGGGGATGCCCGTCGCCAGCACCTTCTCCTTGAGCGCCGCCACGTCCTGCGCGCCGACGAGCTCGTGCGAGACCTCCGGCACCGGGTCCTGCCAGATCAGCCGTTCCTTCGGGACCAGCGGCCCGAGGTACCGTGCCACCGGGCCCATGTCGCGGTGCGTCAGCTTGAACCAGGCGCGCGCGAACGCGTCGGCGAACTCCGCGGGGTTCTCGCGGAACCGGCGCGAGATCTTCTCGTACGCCGGATCGGTGCGGAGCGCGAGGTCCGTCGTCAGCATCACGGGCGGGTGGCGCTTCGACGGGTCGTGCGCGTCCTGCACCGCGGTCGCCGCGGCCGGGTCGGTCGGGATCCACTGGTGCGCGCCGGCGGGGCTCTTGGTCAGCTTCCACTCGTAGCGGAACAGCGTGTCGAAGTAGCCGTTGTCCCACTTGGTGGGGTTCGGCGTCCACGCGCCCTCGAGGCCGCTCGTGATCGTGTCGCCGCCGCTGCCCGTGCCGTGGGCGTTCTTCCAGCCGAGCCCCATCTGCTCGAGCGGCGACGACTGCGGGTCGGGCCCGAGGTTCGTCGCGCTCGCGGCGCCGTGCGTCTTGCCGAAGGTGTGGCCGCCCGCGATCAGCGCGACGGTCTCCTCGTCGTTCATCGCCATGCGGCCGAAGGTCTCGCGGATGTCGTACGCGGAGCCCATCGGGTCGGGATTGCCGTTCGGGCCCTCGGGATTCACGTAGATGAGACCCATCTGCACGGCCGCGAGCGGGTTCTCGAGCTCGCGCTCGCCCTCATAGCGCTCGTCGGCGAGCCACTTGCGCTCGCCGCCCCAGTAGGTCATGTCGGGCTCCCACACGTCTGCGCGGCCGCCGCCGAAGCCGAAGGTCTTGAAGCCCATCGACTCGAGCGCGACGTTGCCCGTGAGGATCATCAGGTCGGCCCACGAGAGCTTCTTGCCGTACTTGCGCTTGATGGGCCAGAGCAGTCGACGCGCCTTGTCGAGGTTCGTGTTGTCGGGCCAGCTGTTCAGCGGCGCGAAGCGCTGCATGCCCTGTCCGCCGCCGCCGCGACCGTCGCTGATGCGGTAGGTGCCGGCGCTGTGCCAGGTCATGCGGATGAACAGGCCGCCATAGTGGCCCCAGTCAGCGGGCCACCAGTCCTGGCTATCGGTCATAAGGGCGCGGAGGTC
>JAIYBS010000030.1 GCA_027488415.1 Planctomycetaceae bacterium
TCGTCGGAGCCATCGCCTCGCGGTTCTACCCCGAGGACTGGACGCCGGACGGACGCGACCTGAAGCGCATCCGCGAGGCGGAGGCCGCCGACGCGGCGGGTGCCCAGACCCCGAAGACCGACGGGCAGGCCTGACCCCATGCGCTCGACCGCCGAACCGACGACCTCGATCCCGAAGCTCGACCGCTGCGGCGACCTGCCGCACCGGCCGCGCGTGCTCCTGGGCAAGATGGGGCTCGACGGGCACGACCGCGGCGTGAAGCTGATCGCGCGCGTCATGCGCGACGCCGGCATCCACGTCGTCTACAGCGGACTGTGGCAGACGCCGCGGAGCCTGGCGATCGGAGCGCGCGACGAGGACGTCGACTGCGTGGCCGCGTCGATGATGTCGAACTCGCACCTGGTGCTGGTGCCCCGGCTCCTCGCGGAGCTGAAGTCGGTCGGGCGCTCGGACATCCCGGTGAACGTCGGCGGCATCATCCCGCAGTCGGACGTGCAGTCGCTCCTCGACGCGGGCGTGGCGCGCGTCTACCACACCGGCACGGGCATGGAGGAGATCATCGACAGCGTCCGCGCCACGGTGCGCCCGTACGCGGCGCTCGCCGCCGGCGCGGTGCGCGAGGCGACGCTCTCGCGGCAGATCTCGATGGCGCACGCGGGCACCCTGCCCGCCGGCACCGCGATGAGGCGCCCCGCGCGCGTGGTCGGCATCACCGGCTCGCCCGGCGCCGGCAAGAGCACGCTGGTCGCCGCGATGGCGAACGAGGCCGTGCGGCGCGGCCGGCGGATCGCGGTGGTCGCCTTCGACCCGATGAGCCCGATCACCGGCGGTGCCCTCCTCGGCGACCGCCTGCGCGTCGACTTCAACGCCGTCGACGACAAGGTCTTCTACCGGTCGCTCGCGATCGTCGGCGAGGACTACCGGAGCCTGCCCGACATCATCGGGCTGATCGGCGCCGCCGGATTCGACACGCTGATCATCGAGACCGTGGGCGCCGGCCAGAACGACGTCGCGATCCGCCAGCACGTGGACCGCACCGCCGTGGTGGTCGTGCCCGGCATGGGCGACTCGGTGCAGATGGACAAGGCCGGCATCCTCGAGATCGCCGACCTGTTCGTCGCCAACAAGGCCGACCACGCCGGCGAGGCGAAGCTCGTGCGCGAGCTCCTCGACGTCGCCTCCGGCCGCAAGATCATCGAGACGATCGCCACCGAGGGCAAGGGCGTCGTCGAGCTGCTCGACGCGCTGCTCGACTGACGGGGCCCGCGCGCGGCCGACGCCGCCGCGGCGACCGGCGCTCAGCGCCAGTGCTCGGCGACCCACGGCGTGGGCAGCACCTTGCGCGTGATCTTCGAGGTCTTGCCGACGATCGCGTCCGGCGGGTTCGGGTTCCCGTGGAACACCACGATGCTCGCGCCCGCGGGGAGCGACGGCGGGCGCACGAAGTTCACCGGGAACGGCGCCATGCAGTCGTACTTGAACGACACGCACCAGCCCGCGGGCCAGAACTCGAGCTGTCCCGCGCGGCGGAACTCGCCCGAGATGTACTCCTGCTCGTTGCGCACCTCGCGGCGGACCTGGGCGTGGTCGCGGAGGAACCGGTCGAGCACCTCGGGGTGCGCGCCGGCCTCGAAGCGGTAGACGGAGGAGTTGCCCGTCGGCGCGCCGTGGCGCTTCCAGTCCCGGATGATCAGGAACTTGCCGGGGCGCGAGAAGAAGCGGTCGAGCGACCCGACGATCACCACGTCGAGGTCGATGAAGAGCGTCGGGCCCTCGAGGTCGAAGAGCGGGCGACGGAAGGTCGAGATCTTGCGCCAGCCGCGCTCCGGGCCGCCCGGGTCGTCGAAGTCCGGGAGCGGGCGCGCGTCGACCCCGGCGTCGAGCCCGGAGGAGTCGTCGGTCATGCACACGAAGCGGTGCGGAAGCGACAGGTGGCGCCGGACCATCGACGCCAGCCGGTTCACGTACTCCGGGCCGTATTTCCGGCCCCACTTCATGCAGATCACGTTCGCCATCGCGCCCCGAGGGTAGCAGGATCGACCCTACACTGCCCGGCTCGCCGCGCCCGGGACGGGCGCCCGAGCCACAGGAACCACCCATGAGCATCGAACTCAAGCCCAACGTCAACCAGGCCCTCGAGATCGGCCAGTTCGCCGTCGACTTCATGCAGAACGCGCGCCCGTCGGCGCTCGTCGAGGAGCGCACCAAGCTCTTCCACACCGACAGTGTGCTGTGCGGCATCAGCGCCGTGGCGCTCGGGACGAACGCGCCGTGCCTCCTGCGCGAGGAGGCGCTCGAGTACCGCCGCGACAACGGCGTGCCGTTCTTCGGGAGCACCGTGAAGGTCGCCCCCGAGAAGGCGATCGTCGCCAACAGCTCGGCCGTCCGCGAGTGGGACTCCAACGGCACGAACTTCGGCTACCGCAAGGAGCTCGGCTTCACCGCCGGCGAGTTCGGGCACAACGACTTCTACCCGGTGGCGATCGCCGCCGCGCAGATGCGCGGCCGCGACGGCGCGTGGGCGCTCAAGGGCATGATGCTGTCGGACGAGATCCGCGGCCGCCTCGCCGAGGTGTTCAGCCTCAAGACCTACAAGATCGACCACGTCGTGCACGGCGCGATCGCGAGCGCCGCGACCTGGGGCGCGATGATGGGCGCGACGCCCGAGCAGATCGAGAGCGCCATCGGAATGGTCGTGGCGCACTACATCCCGTGGCGCGCGATCCGCGCCGGCAAGCAGCTCTCCGACTCGAAGGGCGCGAGCGCGGCCATCAGCACCGAGGTCGCCGTCCTCAGCATGATGCGCTCGATGCGCGGCTTCGTCGGCCCCAAGGACATCTTCCGCAACCCGGAGAGCATGTTCCGCCAGTTCCAGAAGACGCAGGGCGACAGCCCGTTCCCGCTGGTGATGTCGACCCAGGGCGACGACTTCGCCGTGATGGGCATGCACTTCAAGCTCGGCCTCTACGAGCACCAGTCCGCGGGCGCGCTGCAGGGCATGATCGACCTGATGCGCAAGCACCCGGAGATCCTCGAGAAGCCCGAGTCGATCAAGGGCATCAAGATCGTGGCGTACGAGCCGGCGTTCGGCAGCATCGGCGACCCGGCCAAGCGCGACCCGAAGACCCGCCAGAGCGCGGACCACTCGATGGTCTACATCGTCGGCACGCTGCTGCGGAAGGCCGTCGAGAAGGCCGCCGAGATGAAGACCGGGAAGATCGCCGACGGCAACGACGCGATGTGGAAGACGCTGTTCCTCTCGCCGTACGACTACGACCCCGCGGCCATCGTGAACAAGACGACCCGCGCCTACATGGAGAAGATGGCCTTCGAGCACGGCGGCGCCGAGTACGACGCGAAGTACCCCGACGGCATCCCGACGAGCGTCGTGATCACCACGACCGACGGCCGCAGCCTCGACAGCGGCTTCGTGATGTACCCGAGCGGCCACGCGCGCAACACCACGGCCGACCTGAAGGGCATCCTCGCGAACAAGTTCGAGCAGCTCGGCAAGCTCGCGATGGACGACCCGAAGCCGCTCGTCGAGAAGCTCAACCACCTCGAGAAGCTCGACGCGAAGCAGCTGGCGGCGCTGTACGACTTCCGGATCGCGGACCGCGGGAAGTTCGAGTGAGGCGAGGCGGGGGCGTCGGTCCGATCCCCGGAGCGCCCTGCCGAGCAGCCCGCCCGCGCGAATCATCGCGCGGGCGATGCTGCGCACGCGCGACCGTGCGTCCCGAGCCGAGCGCGCCGCACGCGGCCGCCGACCTCGGCATCGTCACCCCGTGAACCGCGCCA
>JAIYBS010000380.1 GCA_027488415.1 Planctomycetaceae bacterium
CAGCGCCGAACGCGCCGTCGCCGGGCGGCACGGCATGCACCGCGGCCGGCAGCGACCACGCGAGCGTCGCGGCGAGCGCCACCCCGGCGCGCGCACTGCTGCGGACCACGCTGGTGAGTCGTTCGGAGATCATCGGAGGGCGCGGGGCGCGCCGGGAGTCAGTAGGTCCGCACCTGCACCGCCGGCTCCGCGGCCGGTGCGGCAGCCGACGCACGGTCGGCGTCGGCGGACTGGACCGCGCTCGTGCTCGGCACGCGCGGCATCCCGAGGAGGATCGCATCGAGCCGGCCCGCGCCCTGCGCGACCGAGCCGCGCAGCGCATCGCCGACGGCAGGCTGGGTCCGCTCGGCGGAGCGGCCGCCCCACCACGCCACGCCGAGCGCGACGGCGGCGAGCACGACGACTGCCTGCGCCACGCCGATCGCCACGCGACGCGTCCGCAGCGAGCGGCGCTCCGCGGCACTCGACGGGCGGCGATAGCCGAGGCGGCGCATCACGGAGTCGGTGACGTCGGGCGAACGGTCGGCGGGATCGCGAACGGTCATTCCATGACCTCCTCGGCCTTCCTGGCCAGGCTCTCGTCGCTGCTGATCGCGGCATGCATCCGCTTGCGGGCGCGGTGCAGGTGGCTCTTGATGGTGCCCTCCGGCAGCGCGAGGTGGCTGCTCAGCGCCTCGATCGACCAGCTCTGGTGGTGGAAGAGCGTCACGATCTCGCGCTGGAGCGGCGTCAGGCAGCTGACCGCCACGTCGAGGATGCGGCGAAGGTGATCGCGCTTCTCCTCGGCGGCCATCAGGTCCTCGGGGCGATCCGACTCGGACGCCCACGACTCCATGCCCTCGCTGTCGCTCACCGGGCGGTGCTTCTGGATGTGGTTCACGTACAGCCGGCGCGCGATCGTGAAGGTCCACGTCGAGAAGCGGAAGCGCGTGTCGAAGCGATCGATGTTCTTGATGACCCGGACGAACGCCTCCTGCACCATGTCCTCGGCCACGTCGGGACGGCCCGACAGCCGGAGCATGAAGGCGTAGAGCGCGTCCTGGTGCTCGCGGATGAGTTCCTCGATGGCCGCGCCGTCGCCGCGCTGGGCGCGGCGGATCAGGCGGTCTTCGTGGGTCTTCGTCATCATCGCGCCCAAAGGGTACCGCCCCCTGCCCGCCCGGTTGCCGGGAATCGGGCGGCGGAAGCCCGGAAAAACACCGCGCCCGCCGGTCCGTCGTGGCCGGCGGGCGGGTGCGTGAAACCCTCGGGAGGCGCCCTCCGGGCGCGGTTCCCGCGGGAATGGTGCGGTTCAGGCAGCCTTCGCCGAGCGTCGGCGGGCGGGCGCCTGGGCGGTGCCGGCGACGGCGGCCGCGGTGGTCGAGGTCAGCGCGGAGACAAGCGCCGCCGGCGTGGTCGCGGACACGTCCGCACCGATCTCCTCGGCGAGGCCGAGGGCGCGGTTGAAGACGCCGCCGCCGCAGACGATTCGCAGGTTCGGGTGGCCGCCGATCTCCTTGATCTGGTCGATCAGCGCGCGGATGGCCGGCGCGTCGCTTGCCGCCGATGCCCAGAGGACGAGGTTCGTCGCGCGGGTCTCGGCGAGCTCCTGCAGGACCTCGTCGTTGGCCACGCCGGCGCCGCCGAAGAAGACCTCGAAGCCAGCCGCCTCGAGCAGGTCCACGGCGAGCTGCGCGCCGAGCTCCTCGCCCTCGGTCGGGCCGCAGAACATGAGCACGCGGCCTGCGGTGCGCTCGACGCGGGTGTAGCCCGTGGCGCCCTGGTGGGCGACCTGGCGGAGCGCGCGCGTCGCGTAGTTGTAGGAGACCCGCGAGAGCTGGCCATGCTTGAAGAGCTTCACCAGCATCTCGTGGACCGGCCAGTAGACGTCGTTGGCAAGCCGCTCGGCGGGCACGTTGGTCGCGGTGAGCGACGCGACGAAGGCCTGCACGCGGCGGCGGTCGCCAGAGATGAGGTGCTGGAAGAGCTGCTCGATGGTGGACTCGATGTTCATGGTTCGTTCCTTGTTGGTCGTCGCGGTCGGTCGTCGTGGTCGGTCGTCGGTCGGTCGCGTCCGGCATTCGTGACCGGCGTGACTGAGGCATCGGGCATGGCGGCCGGACCCGGACAGGCACCCTCAGATTTCCCCGTTCTCGGACAGCTTTCCGTCGTTATCGATCAATTCAGGGACACTTCCGCGTCCGGAGAACCGTCTAGGATCGTCCCAATGGCCGATCGCGCCCCCGTCTGGACGACCGACGCCCTCGAACGGAACCCGCACGCGGACGCCGACAAGGCCCGCAAGGTGCAGGCGATGTTCGCCGCGATCGCGCGCAGCTACGACCTGAACAACCGCCTGCACTCGTTCTTCCAGGACCAGCGCTGGCGCCGGGCCGCGGTGCGGGCTGCGGGCGTCGACGCCTCGACCCGCGTGCTCGACGTGGCGTGCGGGACGGGCGACCTGGCCGAGGCGTTCGCCGACGCCGGCGCGAGGTCGGTCACCGGGGTCGATTTCACGCCCGAGATGCTCGACGTCGCGCGGCACAAGGGCGCCTCACCGAAGGGCCGCGCGCCGGTCACGTACGTGCGCGGCGACGCGATGGCGCTCG
Source organism: Planctomycetaceae bacterium (assembly GCA_027488415.1). Classification (GTDB taxonomy): domain Bacteria; phylum Planctomycetota; class Phycisphaerae; order Phycisphaerales; family SM1A02; genus UBA966. Next base: position 2,589 of record JAIYBS010000380.1, read on the forward strand.
ACTTCCCGGATGCGTCCTTCGACGTCGTGTCGATCGCCTTCGGCATTCGCAACGTCTCGGAGCCGAAGCGCGCATTGGCCGAGTTCTTCCGGGTCCTCGCCCCGGGCGGTCGGCTCGTGGTGCTCGAGTTCGCAGACCCCGCGAACCCGCTGGTCCGGTGGGGTTCCGACCTCTACACCAAGCGGATCATGCCCTGGACGGCCTCGCTGGTCGCCCGGGACCGTTCCGGCGCCTATCACTACCTGCCGCGGTCCATCAGCAC
>JAIYBS010000107.1 GCA_027488415.1 Planctomycetaceae bacterium
CGCGACCACGGGAACGCCGGCGGACTTGGCCATGCCGATGATCCGGCCGAGGTGCGTGCGCAGGTTCGCGGCGGCGGCCGTCCGCAGCGGCGAATCGGGCGGGATCACCGTCTGGCCGATCATCTGCTCCATCAGCGTGCGGTCGGCGTCGGCGTTGCGGCGGAAGATCCAGTCGACCGACTGCACGATCGCGAGCCCACGCGCCCATCGCACGAAGGGGAGCGCGCCCGGCGGCAGCGTGCCGGAGGCGTTGATCGATGCGGTGCCGTACGCGCCGAAGAACTCGTTATTGCCGACGTAGAGCACGAAGAGGTCGGGCTCGTACGCGAGCGCCTCCTCGGCCATGGAGACGATCGGGAAGCTCGCGATGGCGGTCGTGCCGAGATCGACAACCTCGACGTCCTTGCCCGGCCAGGACTGTTCGAGCATCGACTCGAGGAATGCGGCGATCGAGAGGTTGCGTGGCTGCGGATAGCCCTTCGCGGCGGACTCGCCGAAGAGGAAGACGCGCACCGTGCCCGCGGGCTTCGGCATGCGGAACGACGACTGGTCCGCGTAGCCCGGCCGCGTGGGGTTCGCGAAGAAGTACGGGCGCGACGCGTCGGGCTCGACCATGCAGAGCCGCACGCCCGGCTCGACCTCGCCGACCTCGCGGATGAAGGCGGGGTAGCCGCCCCAGCCGAAGAGCCGCAGCGCGAGCTCGACCACCGCGAGCGCGGCGACCGGCACCAGCAGCGTGACGGCGATGAAAAGCGCGCGTTTCCAGGCAGGAAGCGCGGCGCGGCCGCCGCCCGGCGCGGTCGTCGGTGCGGGCGCGGCGGCGTTCGGCGTCTCGTCGCTCATGGTCGTTGCCTCGTTCAGAACTGCCGTTCGGGGTCGTGCGCCGCCTGCGGGAGCGGGTGCCAGCGGGTGGTGCGGCGATCCGCGCGCACGTCGAGCCGGTCGCGGCCCGTCGCGCGCGCGACGAGCGCGAGCGGCGTGACGACGCCGTAGAACACGAGCGCGAGCGCGAGCGTGCCGAGCAGAGTGCCGACGAGCCAGGCGAAACCCATCCACGCGAGGTAGACGGGACGGCCGACGCGGCTGCCCGTGCCGGCGGTCACCAGCGCCAGCGCGCCGAACGCCCACAGGAAGGGCGCCATGCCGTGGCCCGCGCGGAACACGCCCCAGTCGACGAAGCGGAACAGCGAGCCGACCACCGCCATGGCAACGGCCATGGCGATGCCCCAGCGGCGGAGCGCGCGGCGGTCGGGGTTCCAGTCGATGACGATCATGGGATGGCGGTCGGTTGGACGGCGCTCGCGCGCGGGATCAGAACAGCGTGTAGATGAAGGGCGCCGCCTGCGTGCCGCCGAGGATGATGAGGAGCCCGGCGAGGAGCAGCACCACGATGATCGGGATCAGCATGTACGCCTTGTGCGCGCGCACGAAGGCGAAGAGCTCGGAGAGGAAGGAGGCGCGTGCCATGGGGTATAGATCGGCGATCTGCGTGCGGCGGATCAGTCGGGGCGGAACGAACGCTTGTATTCCTCGGCGCCGGCCATCGCGGGCTGGCGCTCCTTGCGCATCAAGTGGTTCCCGACGACGAGCGCGTCCATGTCGGTGAACATGAAGCAGCGGTAGGCGTCGGCGGGGTCGTGGACGATCGGCTCACCCCGGATGTTGAAGCTGGTGTTGACGAGCACCGGGCAGCCGGTCCGGCGCTCGAACGCGCGGAGGATCGCATGGAACCGCGGCGACCGGTCGGGCGAGACCGTCTGCACGCGCGCCGAGCCGTCGACGTGCGTGATCGCGGGGACGTCGCCGGTGACGGCCTTCAGCTTGTCGAGGCCGCGCGCCGCGGCGGCCGCGGCGGCGTCGCCGCGGTGTCCCGGCGCCACGGGCGCGACGAGCAGCATGTACGGGCTCTCGGGCCCGAGCTCGAACCAGTCGCCCTGCTTCCCCTCGATGACGGCCGGCGCGAAGGGACGGAACGACTCGCGGAACTTGATGGCCACGTTCATGCGCCGCTGCATGGACGGATCGCGCGGGTCGCCGAGGATCGATCGATTGCCGAGCGCGCGCGGGCCGAACTCCGCGCGGCCGTCGAAGTGCCCGACGATGCGGCCCGCCGCGAGCTCGGCGGCGACGGCGTCGGCGAGCTCCTCGTCGCCGAGCGTCTCGCGAACGGCGCCCATGCGGTCGAGCGCGGCGATGACCTCCGAGTCCTCGTACTGCGGGCCGAGGCACGATCCGCGCTGCGAGTCGCGCGCATCGGGGACGCGCGGGTTCCCGAGGTGCGCGTGCCAGTGCAGGAGCGCCGCGCCGAGCGCGCCGCCCGCGTCGCCCGCCGCGGGCTGGATCCAGAGCCGCTCGAACGGACCCTCGCGCAGGAGCCGACCGTTCGCGACGCAGTTGAGCGCCACGCCGCCCGCCATGCACAGGTTCCGCTGGCCGGTCCGCGCGTGCACGTGCCGGGCCATGCGGAGGACGATCTCCTCGGTCACGCGCTGGATGCTCGCGGCGATGTCCATCTCGCGCTGCGTGATCGGCGCCTCGGCCACCCGCGGCGGCCCGCCGAAGAGGTCGTGGAAGTGCCGCGAGGTCATCGTCAGCCCGCGGCAGTAGCGGAAGTACCGCTGGTCGAGCCGGAACGAGCCGTCGTCGTGCAGGCGGACGATCCGGTCGAGGATGAGCTGCGCGTACCGCGGCTCGCCGTAGGGGGCGAGTCCCATCAGCTTGTACTCGCCGCTGTTGACGCGGAAGCCGCAGTAGCCGGTGAACGCGCTGTAGAGGAGGCCCGGCGAGTGCGGGAAGCGCATCTCCTCGCGCAGTTCGATGCGGTTGGCGCGGCCGACGCCCCAGGTGGCGGTCGACCATTCGCCGACGCCGTCGAGCGTGAGGATCGCGGACTCCTCGAACGGGCTCGGGAGGAACGCGCTCGCGGCGTGCGACTCGTGGTGCGTGACGAAGAGGATCGGCCCCGAGTACTCGCCGCCGAGGCCGCGGTCGATCTCGCGCGGCAGGTGCAGCTTGCGCTGCAGCCACGGCGGCATCGCGGCGAGGAACGACCGGAACCCGCGCGGCGCGAAGGCAAGCGACGTCTCGAGCAGGCGCTCGAACTTCACGAGCGGCTTCTCGTAGAAGACGACCGCGTCCAGTGCGCGCGCGTCGATGCCGCCCTCGCGGAGGCACCATTCGGCAGCCAGCGCGGGGAAGCGGTCGTCGTTCTTGCGGCGAGTGAAGCGCTCCTCCTCGGCCGCCGCGACCAGACGCCCGTCCTGCACCAGGGCGGCCGCGCTGTCGTGGAAGAATGCGGAGATTCCGAGGATGTTCATGCGCGGAAGGGCAGAATATCCCGGTGCGGTTCCGGTGGATCCGTGCCGGGCACCGCGCTACAGTTTCCGCTTTCCGGCGCGGCCGCCGGGCCCGAAAGGCACCCAGACCATGACCACCGCCACCCCCACCACGTGCCCGTTCGCGGGCGGATTCCAGAAGAACCCGGCCAAGGGAACCACCAACAAGGATTGGTGGCCCGAGCAGCTCGACCTGACGATGCTGCGCCAGAACTCGCCGGCATCCGACCCGATGGGGACGGGCTTCGACTACGCGAAGGAGTTCAAG
>JAIYBS010000004.1 GCA_027488415.1 Planctomycetaceae bacterium
CACGCGCCGAGTCCGCCCTCGCGCATGCCGCGGAGCAGGAATGCCGACGAGAGCGCGGAGAACATCATCATCAGCGCGTAGCCGCGCGCCTCGGTCGCCGGCAGCACCGCGGTCGGCATCAGCGCGATCGCCGCCGCCGACGCGGCCGCGAGCCGGTCGCCGCGCGCCTCGCGGCCGAGCATCGCGGTGGCCACGACCGCGCCCAGCCCCGCGAGGAAGCTCGGAAGCCGCATCGCGGCCTCGTCGATCCCGAGCACCGAGGTCGATGCCCAGGCGAGCAGCTGGTTCAGCACGTGGTTCGCCTGCGAGAAGTAGCGGCCCACCGCGCCCGACGGTCCGTCGATCGAGTAGCTCGCGAACGCGGCGATCTCGTCGTACCACAGCCCGTCGGCGAGGAACGGCGCGCGGATCGCGGCCGCCGCGAGCACGGCGCCGAGCACCGCGAGGCCCGCGGTCCGCGACATCGGCGGGCGGCGGTCGGCGTCGGTCGGCGGGGCGCCCGCGCTCATCGTCCGGACCCCATCGCCTCGGGCTCCTCGATCGACGCCGGCTCGGGCAGGTCGATGCTGCCCGCCGACGGCCGCAGCGCGAGCGTCTGCGTGGCGAGCGGCACGGCGTGCAGCACGTCCTCGCGGACGCTGCGGCAGGCGAAGTACGCGCCGGCGCGCGCGACCGTGCTCGCGGCGAAGATCGCCATGTAGGCGCCCGCGGCCGCGCCCATCGCGCCGATGGCGATCGACCCGGCAAGCGCGCCGGCGGCGGCCGCGAAGCTGTTGAAGAGCATGAAGAGTCCCATCATGCTGGTGCGCTCGTCCTCCTTGATGGACTCGAGCGCGAGGAAGAAGAACCCGAGCTCGTACGCCCCGAACGCGGCGCCCGTGAGCGCCTGCAGCGCGAGGATGTACCAGTACGACCCGCTCGCCATCCACAGCGCGCTGATCGGCACCACCGCGAGCGCGCCCCACACGAAGAGGCACCGCGCCCCGTGCCGCTGCGCGATGCGTCCCCAGAAAGGGGCCGCGAGGCTCTTCGCCCCGAAGCTCGCGGCGATCGTGCCGAGCACCGCGGCGTCGCCGAAGCCGAGCTGCCTGCTCATGTACGGCGTGCAGTAGGGCTGCGCGACCTGCACGGCGATGTTCATCGCGACCACCGCGCCGAGCAGCCTGCCGTCGGGCCCGCCGCGGATCTTCCGGGCGAACTCGAGCAGCCCGATGCGCCGGTGGCTGTTCACGTCGAGCGCCCGCGCCTCGCACTGGTGCTTCAGGAACCAGACGCTCCACAGCCGGCACAGCCCCGCGGTCGCGAACACGATCGCGAAGGCGGACATCAGGCTGACGCCGGTTTCGACGCGCACGCCGAACGTCCGCTCGAGGCGGTCCGGGTCGCCGAGCATCAGCGCGATGCCGCCGACGAGCAGCGAACCCATGATCGACAGCTGGTAGACGCGGGAGCGCCAGCCGAAGTAGCGCACGCGGATCCGACGCGGGAAGAGCGCGCCGACCCACGTGTTCCACGCGGGCGCCGCGCCGAGGTTCACCGCCCAGTACATGCTCGCGACGGCGAAGAGCAGCCAGGTCTGCATCGCGCCCGCGAGCGCCGCTGCGACCATCGGGCCGAAGCTCAGGAACTGGATCGTCGCGCAGACCATGATCCAGCGGCGGGGCGATCCCACCTTGGCGATGCCCCACGGCGCGCAGAGCTGCAGCACCGCGCCGACGAGCTGCGGCACGGTGGCGACGAGCCCGACGATCGCGTCGCCCTTGCCGAGCGCGAGCGCGAACAGCGGGAAGTTCGTCTCCCCGAGCCCGACCATGAAGGCGTGCGTGATGCCGTCGCCCGTGCAGTTGCGCAGGTCGCTCCGGAGGGTTCGGTGGTCGTGCGTCCGGGCCGCCGCGGTCACGGCTTCTTGCCGCTCGGGCCCGGCATCGCGGGCGCCGCTCCGGTTCCGGTGGCGACGCCGGTGGTGCTCGGCGTGCCGACCGTGCCGGAGGGGCTGTTGCCTCCGCCACCGCCGCCGCCGAATCCGCCGCCGCCGGCGGCGCCGGTCACGGTGGTCGAGGTGAACCCGGTCACCTTGGAGTAGCCGAGCGACCCGTTCAGGTCGACGTAGCGGCCGCCGGTCCGCACGGGCGGCGGGGGAAGGACCATGCCGTACCCGCCGATCTGGCGCTGGATGTAGTCCGGCGCGCGGACGATGATGCTGCCGTCGTAGTAGCGGATCGAGGCGACGGTGTCGTCAAGCCACGCATCCGGCTCCACCAGGCTCTTGATCAGCTCGATGAGCTCCTCGGCCTTCTCGGAGGCCGCGCGGCGCTCGGGGCCTTCGCCGGGCTCGCCGAACGGCGCGCCGCCGCCACCTCCGCCACCACCGCCACCTCCGCCTCCGCCGAACCCGCCTCCTCCGCCGCCGGCCCCGCCTCCGCCGCCACCCTGTCCGGCGCCCTGCTGGACGGCCTGATTCAGATTGAACACAGGGGCGTTGTCGAAGTTCGGTGCCTCGAAGAGAAGGTCGCGGATGGGGTAGATCTGCGTCTCCTGCGAGCCGCGCGCGTTGAGGCGGGCCTTGGTGCCGACCTCGAGGTAGCCCTGGCGCAGCTGCCACGTCGCGGGCTCGGTGGTCGCCATCTCGATCATGCGCTCGAGCACGACGAGCGCCTGCGCGTTGTTCATCTCCAGCGTGATCGGCGTCTCGGGGTCGATGCCGTCGCTCGCGCCCGGGTCGGTCGACCAGCGGACCACCATCTGCACGCCGAGCAGCGACCTCAGGTACTCGAACGCCTCCTTGGCCTTCGTCTCCTGGAACTTGACGCTGACGCCGGTGGTCAGGATGGCGCGGAGGACGCCGGCCTTCGACTGCGCGCGCTGCGCCTGCCGCTGCTGCGACACGATGGCGATGCGCTCGGACATCGTCTGCGCCGACGCCGGGGCGGCGACGAGGCAGGCGGCGAGGCCGGTGATTGCGCAGGCGATGAATCGATGGGCCATGGGAGGTCCTCCGGTTCCGGAGTGTACGAATCAGGGAGCCGGGACCGATCCCGGATTCCGGTCGTTTCCGGACGGTGCCGCGTCCAGGCGCCCGTGCGCGCGCTCCGTCTCGCTCAGCGCGAGGATCGCGACGGCCTGCGCCGCGAGCGGCTGGGCGAGGTCGGCGGGGGAGGCAAGGACGCCGCCGCGCGCCCGCTCGGGGCCCGGCGCGACCGCGTCCACGGCCTCGGGCGCGGTGAGCTGGCGAACGAAGCGCGTCGCCCATCCGAGCGTGGCGCGGTCCTCGTCGTCGCGTGCGGCGCCGCGTGTCCCGGGGAGCCCGGCGAGCATCGCGACGAACACCTGCGCGCGCGTGGACTGCGCGCTGATGCGCCCCGCGGCCGAGCCCGCCATCGGGTAGGCGCCGGGCATGTCGAGGAGCGAGGCAGGGCGGTCCGGCGCGATGGGCCGCACCTGCGTCGCGAGCAGCACCGTGCGCGCCGCCTCGATCGCGGCGCGGTGCGCGGCAACGCGCTGCGGCCAGGCATCGCCATGGAGGCGGCGCTCCGCGTCGAAGAGGAACGGCGCGACGAACGGAAGCTCCGCGGCGGGCGTGTCCTTCCACGCGGCGTCGATCTCCGCGTCGAGCCGCTCGCGGGCGATGGTCGGCGCGCCGGCGGCATCGCGCGCCGCCGCGGCATCGAGCACCGCGGCGCGCACGTGGGGTCGGACGGACGCGAGCGCAGCGGGAGCGGCGAGCGTGCCGAGCGTCTCGTGCATCGATCGCGCGAAGGTCGCCAGGTCGGCGGGCGCGCCGTCGCCGAGGTCGGAGAGCGCGAGGGTCGCGTAGGCAACCGCCGCGGGTTCCGCGGCCGGCGCGCGCTCCGACGGATCGACGTCCGCCAGCGCACGGACGACGGCCTGCGACGCCGAGCGCGCGTCCTTCCGGAGGTCGTCCGGCCACGATCCGGTCGCGGCCGCGCGGGCGAGCGCCCACGCGGAGAGCGCCTGTTCCACGGGCCCGGCGGCGAACGGCTCGTAGCGGTCGGCGGGGATCACGTAGTCGCCGCGCAGGCCGGTGCGTGCCATCTGCGCCGCCGCGTCGGCGGGGATCCCCTCGGCGGCGGCGGGCGTCGCGAGCTGCGCGGCGAGCCGTGCGACGATCGCGCGGCAGAGCGCGGCGTTCTCCGCGCGCGCCGCCGGCTCGTTCGGCGCCGCGGGAAGCGTGCGGGCGAGCGTGACGGGCGATCCGCCCGGCGTCCGCTGCGAGAGCCGGATGGCGTGCGACGCGTAGATCGCCGTGCCGCCGCCGAGCTCCTGCAGCTCGGGCAGCTCGCGCGGCGGCAGGCCGAGCTCGGTGACCATCGCGAGCACCGCGCGCGACACGGGCGACGCCATCCGCCGCGCCAGGAGGTGCGACGCGGGCTCGTACGCCGTGCGCTTGCCGTCGACGAGCTGCAGCCCGCACTCGCCCGGCTCGATGCTGCGCGCGACCTCCTCGAAGGTGCGGCCGATGAGCGGCTCGCGCGCACCCGCGAGCTCGAGCTCGAGCGTGACGAGCGAGCCGATCGCGGAGGCGTCGATCGGCGCGCCAGGCTGGGACGCGCGTCGCGAGCGGGCATCGTCGAGCGCCATCCGCAGCGCGCGGTCGACGATGCCTGCCGGCGTTCCGTCGCCCGCGTCCTTGCCGAGCCCGACGATGCGGCCGCGGAGGCGGAGGACGACGGCGGCGCTCCGGACATCGGCAGGGGTCGCGACGGCGGCGCCGGTGCCGCCGGCGTCGAGCCATTCGCGGGCCGCGAAGTAGGTCGCGACCGCGCCGGCCGGGTCGGGGAGCGCGCCCTCCGCGTCAGCGCGTGGCGACCGGAAGGCCTCGGACGGCGCGGAAATGCCGATCTGTGCCATCGCGAGGGCGAGCAGCAGTCCGAGAACAATGTTTGTACGGGGTAAA
>JAIYBS010000093.1 GCA_027488415.1 Planctomycetaceae bacterium
AGCGGCTCGCGCATCGACCACATGAACCGGTACGGGTTGCCGCCCCCGAGCAGGGCCTGAAAAATCGGCAGGATCACGAACATGTGGAGCACGAGGCCGCCGATCACCACTCCCATGTACAGCCCGAGCGGCCCGAGCAGCTCGACGAGACCGACCTTGCCGACGCTCGCGCCCACGAGCAGGAACGCGCCCACCGGGATGATCCACAGGATCCAGCCGACCGCTCGCAGCAGCGCCTCGTTCAGCCCGTTGAGCACGCGCACGGCCGGGTCGCCGACATCGCCGCACAGCGCGAGCGCGACGCCGAGCGCGATCGCGAAGGTGATCATCCCGAGCGGCTGCCCTTCCGCCATCGCCGCAAACGGGTTCGAGGGAATCATCTGCCGCGCGATCTGCATCCACGCGGCACCGAGGCCCTGCTCGCCGGCGGTCGCGGCCTGCGCGATCTTCGGCGCCGTCTCGAAGCGCTCGATGCCGCTCGCCTTGAGCGCCGACACGTCGTCCGGCGAGAGCCCGAGCCCGGGCCCCACCATCGTCACCAGCGTCGCGCCGAGCGCGGCGGCCACCAGCATGGTCGCCAGGAAGTACGCGCTGGTCGCGAGGCCGAGCCTCCCGAGCCGCGACGGGTCCCCGAGCGACGTGATGCCGGCGACCACGCTCGTGAAGATGAGCGGCAGCACCAGCATCATGAGCGGACGCACCAGCATCAGGTCGCCCGCGACGCCGAAGCCCGCGACGACGCCCGAGGCCCCCTGGCGGTGCAGCACCTCGCCGACGAACATTCCCGCAACCAGCGCGACGATCGAGCCGGTGGCGACCCACCGCTCCTTGGCGCCGAGCGTGCCGGGCATCAGTGGACGCCCTGCTCGGCGAGCCAGCGCTCGCAGTCGATGGCGGCCTGGCAGCCCATGCCGCTCGCGGTGATCGCCTGCCGGTAGTGCTGGTCGGCCACGTCGCCCGCGGCGAAGACGCCGGGGATGTTCGTGGACGAGCCGCGCGTGCGCAGCAGCACGTAGCCCTTGTCGTCGAACTCGATGCCCGAGCCCTGAAGGAACTTCGTCGCGGGCGAGTGCCCGATCGCGATGAAGAGGCCCTTGACGTCGAGGCGCCTCGTCGCGCCGGTGTTCACGTCCTTCACCACCACGGCCTCGAGGTGCTTGTCGCCCACCACGTCCTCGACGGCGCTGTTCCACACCATCTCGACCTTCGGGTTCGAGAGGACGCGGTCCTGCATGCTCTTGCTCGCGCGCAGCGTGTCGCGGCGGTGGATCACGTAGACCTTGCTCGCGAACTTCGTGAGGTAGCTCGTCTCCTCCATCGCGGTGTCGCCGCCGCCCACGACCGCGAGCGGCTGGTTGCGGTACGCCGGGAGCGCGCCGTCGCACACCGCGCACGCGCTGACGCCGCCGCCGTTCATCGCGAGCCGGATCTCGTTCGGATGGCCGAGCCAGTTGGCCGTGGCGCCGGTCGAGATGATCACGCTCTGCGCGTGCACGACCTTGCCGTCGGAGTCCGTCAGCGCGAAGGGGCGCCTCGAGAAATCGCACTTCTCGATGTTCGCATCCACGACGCGCGTGCCGAATCGCTCGGCCTGCTCGCGGAACTTCGCCATCATCTCGGGCCCGGTCACGCCGTGCGGGAAGCCGGGGTAGTTCTCGACCTCGGTGGTCAGCATCAGCTGGCCGCCCGGAAGCACCGGCGCGGGGTTGGTCGCGGGCACGCCCACGTAGACCACGGGGTTGAGGTTCGCGCGCGCCGCGTAGATGGCGGCGGTCCAGCCCGCGGGGCCGGATCCGACGATCACCACGCGCTCGGAAGTCGTTGCGGACATCGTTGTCTCCTGCGGTTCAGTTCCTGGTCACGCGTCGGCAGGGGCCGGCGCGCCGCATCACTTGGCGCTCGTACCGCGGCTCAGCGCACGGAGCGCCGGCCACGCGACGAAGTCGCCCGAGATGCCGTCGACGGTCGCCTTGCGGGCGCCGCCATCCTCCTTGTCGACGCCGCGCGCGTACAGCACGCCGCCGGTCAGCGTGAGCTGGCCGAACTCGCTCTCGATCGCGCGGGGCGACGACAGCTGCTCGTACTGCCAGCGGCCGAAGGCGGGATCCCACGGGTCGTAGTCGAAGCGCTTCACGGTCGACACGCCGTAGGTGCGGTCGACGCCGCCCGGCCACGAGCCGCTGTCGCGGAAGTAGGTCACGAGGCCGAACGCGAGCGCCGTGCCGTTCAGCTCGGCGTTGAGGCGCTGGCGCAGCGCGAAGAGCTTCTCGAGGTCGGTGACCATCGTCAGCACCATCGCGTAGCGCATCTTGTTGGTGCGGCTGATGACGGTGGGGTTGTCGAGCAGGGTGTCGAAGTAGCGGGTGCGCCAGCGGCGCCACCAGTCGTCGTAGATGCTGGTGAGGCGCGCGCGCGTCGCGTCGAGCGAGCCGTGCACCTCGGTGATCTCGGTCCAGCGGCGCGCGGCGCCGAACTGCGAGAGCGGCTCCCGCCGCGCCTGCAGCTTCGCGAGCGTCGCGACGAACTTCTCCTGCTCAGGCTGCCCCTGAGCGTCGAACAGCTGCGCGATCAGCGCCTCCGCGAGCACGCGGTCGCCCTCGGGCATCTCCAGGCGCCGCAGCCGCTCGCCGTCGGTGGGGCGAAGGAGCGGGTAGCCGGTCAGCGCGAACTTCTTGGTCACCGCGGCGGGAACCTCGTCGAGGAACGTCTGCAGCACGTCGCGCTGCACCGACGCCATTGCGCACAGGCCGTCCATCGCGGCGACCTTCTCCTCGAGCAGGTGCTGGTCCGCGACCTGCCGGAGGAACTTCATGCACGCGAGGCCGAGCGTGAACGCCTCGTCGAACTTCTTCTCCTCGCCGAGCCGGTACATCTCGGCCGTGGTCCACGCGTTGATCGTCGCGACCGCCTTGAGGTACGACGCGTCCGCGACGTAGACCTCGAGGCCGTCGCCGACGCCCACGAACACGCCCTTCTCGACGTAGTTGCCCGGGACGTTCGTGCGGCCGTAGGGCATCGCGAAGGCCACCATCGACTGCGCCTTGAGGAGCGCCTCGCCCATGCCCGGATTCGCGGCGGCCCAGCCCTTCACGGCCGCCCAGTCCTTCATGCCGGGCCAGATCGAGAGCGGACCGAACTCCGGCCCGACCGCCGTCGGGGGGGCGGTCATCGCGACGTACGCGTCGAAGACGGTCTTCCAGCTCTTGCTCTTCTCCTGGATGACCTTCGCGGGCGCATTCAGGGCGTCGATCGCCCGGGCATCGTCGGCCCGGACGGCAGGGGCGGCGACGGCGACGGCGGCGAGCGCGGCAAGGACGATGGCACGTGCGGAACGCATGGAGTCGTGGTCTCCGGGATCGTGGGTGAACGCCCGGCATTTCCGGGCGTCCGTGGGCATCGGAGGGTAGCAGAAACTCGGCTAGACTCGACCGCTTCCCCGTTCCCGAGCCACGACGAGCCCACCGATGACCGACACGCCCAGCCCCTGCAACGTCCTCCTCCTCGGTACCGGCGGCCGCGAGCACGCGCTCGCGTGGAAGCTGCGGCAGTCGCCTCGCCTCGGGACGCTCTGGGTGCAGCCCGACGCGAACGCGGGGCTCAAGTCGCTGGGCCGGATCTGCGACGCGCCGCTCTCACCGCGCGAGCGCTTCTTCCTGAAGAGCTGGCTCGACCGCAGCGAGATCCACCTCGTCGTCGTGGGGCCCGAAGGCCCGCTGTCGGAAGGCATCGTGGACGAGCTCGCCGCCCCGGGCCGCCGCGTCTTCGGACCGGTCCGCGAGGGCGCCCGGCTCGAATTCGACAAGGCATTCGCCAAGACCGTGATGAAGCAGGCGAGCGTCCCCACCGCCGACGGCCGGAGCTTCACGAACTATGAGCAGGCGCGCGCCTATGTGGAGGCGCGCGACATTCCGCTCGTCATCAAGGCCGCGGGGCTGTGCGCCGGCAAGGGCGTCGTCGTCTGCAGCGACC
>JAIYBS010000155.1 GCA_027488415.1 Planctomycetaceae bacterium
CCTGCCCCGCCGCCGCCGGCTCCGCCGCCCTGCTGGACGGCCTGGTTCAGGTTGAACTCGGGGGCATTGTCAAAGTCGGGGGCGCGGAACAGGAGGTCACGGACGTCGTAGACGAAGGTGACCTGCTTCTTCTGCACGCCGGCCTTGGTCGTGATGACGACGATGCCGTCCTGCACGTCGAAGGCGAGCGGCTCGCTCGGCGGGCTGTTGTCGTTCTTCGACGTCACGTTCTCGAGCACGCGCTTGATCGCGGACTCCATGTTCGTGCTGCCGAGGTCCAGGTTCACCGCGGTCTGCTCGGGCTCGAGGCCGACCTCGCGCAGCTGCGCCCAGTCGACCAGGAAGTCGATCTTGGTCTGGTTCTTGAAGTACTCCGCGGCCTGCTCGAGCGTCGGGCCCGTGGAGAACGGCACCGGCAGCGAGGTCGTGCGGATCTTGTTCCACGTCGGGACGTTGACCTCGGCCTCGCGGTAGCCGCTCGCGCCGTAGTCGGGCTCGCGGACGCGGCGGTCGCTCAGCTCCTGCCAGTCCTCGGGGTACGTGACGAGCGCGTTGGTCGAGCGCGGGCCGGGGCCCGAGACGTTGACGCGCGGCGGGACGGTGGCGTCGAGCGCCTCGTCCTCGAGCCGAGAGAAGCCGTACGCGCGGCGCTTCTGCGTCTCCGAGTACTTCACGTACATCTCGGTGGTGTGGAGCGCGTCGCGCAGCGTGAGCGCGGCCGAGTTGTTCGGGTCGAGCGCGAGCGCGCTGTCGAGCACCTGGAGCGCCTCGGTGTACTTCTGCTGCATCTGCAGCTTGCGCACGTTGAGGAGGATCTCGTTGACGCGCTTCGTGCGGTTCTCCGCCTCGGTGCGCTGCGCGTTGGCGGACTGCTCGCCCTGCGCGGCGCGCGCCTGCTGGTCGGTCGCGAGCTTGTGCTGGCGCGCCTCCTCGCTGATCTGGTCGACGAGCTTCTCCGCGTCGGCGGACATCGTCTCGAACTCGGCGGCGCCGAGCACGTTGCGGGCGAGGTCGAGGCGGGTGCGCGCGGTCACGGCCGCGAGCTTCGCCTGGTCGTAGTCCTGCTGCGCGAGGAGGCCCTGGGCGCGCTTGACGTCGGCGTTGAACTGCGCCGTCGCCTGCTGCCGGCGGACCTCGCGGTCGGACGACACGCTCTGGATCACGGTGCCGCCCTCGAGCATCGCCTGCGCGCGGGCGCGCTCGCGGGTCGCCTCCTCGTCACCGGGGAGGAACTGGAGCAGCGAAGCCCAGCCGTTGGCAGCCTGGGCCCACTCGCCCTTCTTCATCGCGGCCTGCGCGGCGGCGCGGATCTGCTCCGCGTCGATGCCGGCGGGGGCATCGTCTTCCTTCGGTGCGGGAGCGGCCTTCTTGGCGGCCGGCTTCTTCGCGGCGGGCTTCTTCGCGACCGGCTGCTCGGCGGGCTCGTCCGAGGCCGGCTCGTCGGCGGCCGGCTCGTCCATCGCCGGCTCATCGGCCGTCGGCTCGTCGGCCGGGTCCTGGATCGGGGCGGCGAGCGCAGCGTTCGCGAGCGTCGCAGGGAGCGCGGCCATGCCAAGCATGCCGACCACGAGCGTCGTCTGGAGAGCGCGGGACGAGCACACGAACAAGGCGCTCACAGGACGGGAGAAACCGATCATCTCTTCACGGGGCATGTCTGCTCCTGGTCGACATCACATCCGCCGCCACGCGGCGGGACTGGCCATGCATCTCTTTCGGACGGTGGGGTCCGAAGGATCCCCCGAGTCCATGGATCGGCATCCGCCGACCTCCGGACAGAGGGGATCGGGAGGCTACCCGCCGCCCGGATCGCGTGCAAAGCGGGCCGGGCGCCGTGGAAAACCCGTCAGGTGCGTCGGCGCACGGCCCGATCGCTACACTCCGACCCCCGATGAGCAACTCGAACCAGCCTCGGTCCTGCCGCCTCGCGCTCGAAGACGGCACGGTGTTCGCGGGACATCCGTTCGGTCTTTGTTCGGATGGGGCAAGCGCCGGCGGCGAGGTTGTCTTCAACACCGCCATGTGCGGGTACCAGGAGGCGATCACCGACCCCTCCTACACGGGCCAGATCCTGACGATGACCGCCCCGGAGATGGGCAACTACGGCGTCGCGGACGAGGACGTCGAAAGCGCCGCGGCGGCGGTGCGCGGCTTCGTCGTGCGCGAGGCGATCGAGGAGCCGAGCAACCACCGCGCCGCCTCCGGCCTCTCGGCGTGGCTCGCCAAGTCGGGCGTGATCGGAATCACCGGCATCGACACCCGGGCGCTGGTCCGGATCCTGCGCATCAAGGGCGCGCTGCGCGGCGTGCTGTTCGTCGGTGACTCGAAGACCGACGCGGAGCTCGTCGCGATGGCGAAGGCGCTCCCGTCGATGGCCGGGCAGAACCTCGCCGGGTGCGTGAGCCCGGCGTCCGGCAGCTCGTGGCGCGAGGGCCTCGGCGAGTGGACGCTCCGCGGGCAGCCGCGCGCGGGACGCACCTTCAAGGTCGTCGCCCTCGACTGCGGCGCCAAGCACAACATCTACCGCAACCTCGCCGAGCGCGGCTGCGACATCGAGGTCGTCCCGCACGACCTCAGCGCCGCCGAGATCCGCGCGCGCCGTCCCGACGGCCTCTTCATCTCGAACGGCCCCGGCGACCCCGCGGCCGTGGAGCGGACCATCGCGACGCTGCGCGAGATCGCCGGCGAGGTGCCGACCTTCGGCATCTGCCTCGGCCACCAGCTGCTCGCGCTCGCGCTCGGCGCGAAGACCTGGAAGCTGAAGTTCGGGCACCGCGGCGCCAACCAGCCGGTGCGCAACCTGCTGACCGGCCGCGTGGAGATCACCAGCCAGAACCACGGCTTCTGCGTCGACGAGGAGTCGCTCCGCGCCGTGGGCGGCGAGCCCACGCACGTGCACCTGAACGACGGGACGCTCGCCGGCTTCCGGCACACCGCGAAGCCGATCTTCAGCGTGCAGTACCACCCCGAGGCCTCGCCCGGCCCGCACGACAGCGCGTACCTCTTCGACTGCTTCGTGACCATGATGCAGACGCGGCGGCCCATCACCGCCGCCGACATGGAAGCGGCGCAGCGCGCGCTCGCCGCGGTCTGACCGGCCGAGCATGAGCCTGTTCCCCTCCGGCGACCGAACCGTCGGCCTGCTCGCGCAGGTGGCGGTGGAGCGGTCCGTCGACCGCTACCCGGACGGGCTGACGTACGCGGTGCCGCCCTCGCTCGCGGACCTGCGCGCGGGCGAGCGCGTGCGCGTGCCGCTCGGGCGAGGCGATGCGGCCGTCGACGGCACCGTGGTCCGCGTGATGGCGCCGGACGCGGCGCCGGGCATCCCGACGGCGAAGCTCAAGTTCGTCGAGTCGCGCACGAGCGCCGCGCCGCCGATGCCGGCGCAGCTCGTCGAGCTCGCGCAGTGGATCTCCTCGTACTACGTGTGCCCGGTGGGCATGACGCTCGCGTGCATGACGCCCGCGGCGGTGAAGCGCGGCACGGGTTCGGTGACGCGCACGTTCGTCGACCTCGCCGAGGGATGGGAGGCCGCGATCGCGGTCGCGAAGCGCGTGACCGCGCAGCAGCGGCGCACGGTCGAGGCGCTCGAGCGCGCCGCGGCGGGCGAGCGGCCGATGGAGCTTCGCGACCTCTGCGCGCGCGCCGGCCTCGGCACGCCGGAGCCCGTGAAACGCCTGGTTTCCTCGGGAATCCTGCGCGCCGAGCGGCGCACCAGCGTCGAGGCCGAGTGGCGCGCGGAGCGCGGCGCCGCGGGGCCCGTGCCCGAGCTGACCGCCGCGCAGCGCGGGGTCGTCGACGCGATCGGCGGGTCGCTCGCCGGAGGCTTCTCCCAGCACCTCCTCTTCGGCGTCACGGGCGCGGGCAAGACCGAGGTCTACATGCGGCTCATCGAGCGCACGCTCGCGGCCGGGCGCACCGCGCTCGTCCTGGTGCCGGAGATCGCGCTCACGCCGCAGACGGGCGGGCGGCTGCTCTCGCGCTTCCCGCAGGAGCGCGTTGCGATCCTGCACAGCGGGCTCACCGCGTCGCAGCGGAACCAGCAGTGGAACCTCGTCTCCGACGGCAAGGTCCGCCTCGTGATGGGCGCGCGAAGCGCGGTGTTCGCGCCGATCCCGGACGAGGCGCTCGGCCTCGTGGTGGTCGACGAGGAGCACGACTCGAGCTACAAGCAGGACCAGATGCCGCGCTACCACGGGCGCGACGTGGCGATCCGCCGCGCGCAGCTCGCGCAGTGCCCGATCGTGCTCGGCAGCGCGACGCCGAGCCTCGAGAGCTGGTTCAACGCGACGGAGCGGAAGGCGAGCGCGCTGCACGTCCTGCGCGAGCGCGCGCCGGGACTGCGGCTGCCGCGCGTCGAGGTGGTGGATTTCGCCGAGGAGCGCAGGCGCTTCCCCGACAACCGCGTGCACCTCCTGGGCCCGCGCCTCGCGGGCGCGGTGCAGGAGACGCTCGACGGCGGCGGCCAGGTGCTGATCCTGCTGAATCGGCGCGGCTACGCGAACTGGATCGCCTGCGCGGACCAGCGCTGCGGCTGGATGATGCGGTGCGACCGCTGCGACGCGGGAATGATCTGCCACAAGCTGCCCGCGGGCGGCGGCGCGGCCACGCAGTACGTGCGCTGCCACCACTGCCAGGGCGAGCAGCGGCTGCCGCGACAGTGCCCGCAGTGCGCGAAGCAGGTCTCCGTGTTCGGCCTCGGCGTGCAGCGCGTCGAGGAGGAGCTCGCGCGGCTGCACCCGTCGCTCGTCGCGGGGAGCACGATGCTCCGCATCGATGCGGACAGCATGCAGGGCGCGGAGGACTTCCACGAGGCACTCGGGAAGTTCGGGCGCGGCGAGGCACGGCTCCTCGTCGGCACGCAGATGATCGCGAAGGGCCTCGACTTCCCCGGCGTGCGACTCGTCGGCGTCGTGAGCGCCGACACCGCGCTCAACCTCCCCGACTTCCGCGCGGCCGAACGGACGTTCCAGCTGGTGAGCCAGGTGTGCGGCCGCTGCGGCCGGGGCTCGGACGCCGGCCGCGCAATCGTCCAGACGTTCCAGCCCGAGGCGCCCGCGATCCGGCTCGCGGCGGCGCACGACTACGAGTCGTTCGCGCGCGAGGAGCTCGAGCTCCGCGGGCGCTTCGGGCTCCCGCCGTGGAAGCGGATGGCGCGCGTCGTGGTCCGCGACGAGTCGGAGGAGCGCGCGCGGGAGCTCGGCGAGGCGCTCGCGAGGGAGCTCTCCGGCGCGGCAGCAAACGGCGATGCCGCGGTCAGCGGCCCGATGCCCTGCCCCATCGCCCGCATCGCGGACCGCTGGCGGATGCAGGTCGAGATCGTGGCGCCCGACGCGGGGCGACTCGGGCGATTCCTCACGAAAGTCCGGAATGCCGGAATCCTTCGCCCGGGCGAGACTTACGCGGTGGACGTGGACCCCATCGCCTTGATGTAGGAACGCGAGACCCCCTATCATTCCCCGGCTTCGGCATCGCGCGCCGCGATCCGCCGCAAGCAGGAGCGCGCGCACCCATGTCCGACACCTCGGGTCACGGTCAAACCAAGAACGCCCCCCTCGCGTCCACCGGGCGCGCGGTCAACGCGTGGAGCCCCGAGTACATCGAGGGACTGCACGCCGCCTGGAAGGCCGACCCGGCCTCGGTGGGCGAGAGCTGGAACCAGTTCTTCCTCGGCTTCGAGCTCGGCCTCGACCGGCCGGCGGCCGCCGCCGAGGGCGGCACCGCCGACGCCGCGCAGTCGAAGGTCGACGCGCTCGTCGACGCCTACCGCCGCCTCGGCCACCTCGGTGCGCAGCTCGACCCGCTCGGCACGGTGCGCCCGATGCCGAAGGAGCTCGCGCTGAGCGAGTTCGGCCTCACCGGCAGCGACCTCACCCGAACCTTCGAGTGCGGCACGCTGCCCATCGGGCCGCGCGCGACCCTCGGCGACATCGTCGACTTCCTGCAGAAGGCGTACTGCGGCGCGATCGGCGCCGAGTTCGGCTTCGTCTCGTGCCCCCGTCGCCGCGCCTGGCTCGCCGCGAAGGTCGAGGGCGCGGTCGCCGCGTCGTTCGACGCCGCCGCCAAGGACCGGATGCTCGCGAAGCTCGTCGCTGCCGACGGCTTCGAGAACTTCCTCGCGACGCGGTTCATCGGCAAGAAGCGCTTCGGCCTCGAGGGCGGCGAGTCGCTGCTCGTCGTGCTCGACCACGTGCTGGGCACCGCGGCCGCCGCGGGCGCCGAGCAGTGCGTGCTCGGCATGGCGCACCGCGGACGGCTCAGCGTGCTGCACAACGTCGCGGGCAAGCCCGCCGAGATGGTCTTCACCGAGTTCGAGGAGTCGTGGGCGCCCCACTTCGAGCACGGCGGCGGCGACGTGAAGTACCACCAGGGCTTCACGGGCGACTACGCGACGGCGGGCGGCCCGCACGTGCGCGTCTCGCTCTGCGCGAACCCCAGCCACCTCGAGTTCGTCGGGCCGGTCGCGCTCGGCCGCGCTCGCGCGCGCCAGGAGCGCGCCGCGCGGACGCTCGCCGAGGGCCGCGCGAAGGTGCTTCCGCTCCTCCTGCACGGCGACGCGGCGCTGCCCGGCCAGGGCGTCGTGGCCGAGACGATGAACATGGCGGCGCTCGACGGCTACGACGTCGGCGGCACCGTGCACGTCGTGATCAACAACCAGGTCGGCTTCACCACCGACAGCCGCGACAGCTACGCGGGCCCCTACTGCACGAACGTCGCGAAGGCGAACGAGAGCCCGGTGTTCCACGTGAACGGCGGCGACGCCGAGGCATGCGCGACGGTCGGCCGCATCGCCGCCGAGTGGCGCGCCGAGTTCGGCGAGGACGCCTTCGTCGACATGTGGTGCTGGCGCAAGAACGGCCACAACGAGACCGACGAGCCGAACTTCACGCAGCCGCTCCTCTACAAGCGGGTGCGCGCCGCGAAGCCAGTCGCCGCTCGCTACGCCGAGCGGCTGGTCGCGGAGGGCGTGATCCCCGCCGACGGCCTCGAGCAGCGCAACAAGGCGCTCTTCGCCGCGCTCGACGCCGCGCAGGCGCGCGCCAAGGAGAAGCCGGTCGAGCCGGGCCACGCGCCGTTCGCGGGCGACTGGAAGGGCCTCACCGCCGCATGGAACGACGACCCGGTCGAGACCGGCGTCGCCGCGCGCACGCTCAAGGCGCTCGCCGCGCAGCTCGCCGCGGTGCCCGAGGGCTTCGCCGCGCACAAGACCGTCGCCAAGGGCGTGCAGTCGCGCGCGATGGACGCGGACGGGCCGGTCGAGTGGGCGCTCGCGGAGCTGCTCGCCTACGGCTCGCTGATCGAGGAAGGCGACATGGTGCGCATCACGGGCCAGGACGTGAAGCGCGGCACCTTCAGCCACCGCCACGCCGTCCTCTTCAACCAGGAGACGGGCGAGGAGTGGTGCGCGCTGCGCTCCCTGAAGGGCGCGAAGGGACGCTTCGAGATCTTCAACTCGCCGCTCACCGAGTGCGCGTGCGTCGGCTTCGAGTACGGCTACTCGCTGGTCGACCCGAAGGCGCTCGTGATCTGGGAGGGCCAGTTCGGCGACTTCGCCAACGGCGCCCAGGTCATGTTCGACCAGTTCATGGCGAGCGCCGAGGCCAAGTGGTTCCGGTCGTCGGGCCTGACGCTCTTCCTGCCGCACGGCTACGAGGGCCAGGGTCCCGAGCACTCGAGCGCGCGCATGGAGCGCTTCCTGCAGCTGGCGGCCGAGGACAACATCCAGGTCGTCTATCCGTCGACCACGGCGCAGGTCTTCCACGTCCTGCGCCGGCAGATGAAGCGCAGCTTCCGCAAGCCGCTCGTGGTGATGACGCCGAAGAGCATGCTGCGGCTCCCCGCCGCGCAGAGCCTGCTGCCCGAGTTCCAGCACGGCCACTTCCAGACCGTGATCGGCGACCCGGCGAAGCCCGACGCGGCGAAGGTGAAGCGCGTCGTGTTCTGCACGGGCAAGCTCTTCCACGAGCTCGACGCCGCGCGGCGCGAGTCGGGCAACGCCGCGGTCGCGATCGTCCGCATCGAGCAGGTCGCGCCGTTCCCCGCCGAGGAGGTCAAGGCGCAGCTCGCGAAGTACCGCGGCGCCGAGGTCGTCTGGGCGCAGGAGGAGCCGGAGAACATGGGCGCGTGGAGCTTCGTGCTCCAGCAGTTCATGAAGGCCGCCGGCAAGGCACCCGCCTACGCGGGCCGGCCCGCGCAGGCGAGCCCGGCGGTCGGCAGCCTGAAGCGCCACGGCAAGGAACAGGCGAAGGTGCTGGCGCTCGCGCTCGGCACCAGCGCACAGGACGAGAAGGCCGCCGGAGCGGGCCGCGGAGAGAAGGCGCGCTGAGCGCCGCGACGGACGCACGGTTGACGGTCACCCCACGCAGGACGAACCGCCCACGACGGGCGCACGGAGACGGACATGGTTGACATCGTGGTTCCCAGCCCAGGCGAATCGATCACCGAGGTCACCCTCGGGCAGTGGCACAAGCACGACGGCGACTGGGTGGAGACCGACGAGGTGCTGGTCGACATCGAGAGCGACAAGGCGACCCTCGAGGTCCGTGCCCCGGCGGCAGGCGTGCTGCGGGTGAAGGTGAAGTCGGGTGCCGAGCAGAAGGTCGGCGCCGCGATCGCCGCGATCGACACCGCGGCGTCGAAGCCCGCGGGCAGCGCATCGGCGGCACCCGCGCCGGCGACTGCGGCAGTGGAGGCGAAGCCGGCTGCGGCAGCGCCCGCCGCGGCGACGGCCGAGGGGAAGAAGGCCTCGAGCCTCGCGAAGAAGGTCGCCGCCGACAAGGGCGTCGATCTCGCGAAGGTCGCCGGCAGCGGCACGGCCGGGCGCATCGTCGCCGCCGACGTCGAGCGCGCGGCGACCTCGGTGAGCGCCATCGCGAACCCGGTGAAGCCGGTCGCGCCCGCCCCGGCGCCGGCGCCGGTCGTGGTCGGAGGGTCCCGCGGCGTGCGCCGCGAGCGCATGCCGAAGATCCGCCAGCGGATCGCGGAGCGCCTCGTCGACGCGCAGCACACCGCGGCGATGCTGACGACCTTCAACGAGTGCGACATGACCGAGGTCATGCGCCTGCGCGCGGAGCACAAGGAGAGCTTCGAGAAGCACCACGGCGTCGGCCTGGGCTTCATGAGCTTCTTCGTGAAGGCGGCGTGCAGCGCCCTGAAGCGCTTCCCGAAGGTGAACGCCTACATCGCCGGCGACGAGGTCGAGTACCACGACTTCGCCGACGTCTCGATCGCCGTCGGCACCGACCGCGGCCTCGTCGTCCCCGTCCTCCGCAACGCGGAGCAGATGAGCTTCGCGCAGATCGAGCTCGCCATCCGGAACTTCGCCGTGCGCGCCCGCGACGGCAAGCTCGGCGTCGACGAGATGACCGGCGGAACGTTCACGATCACCAACGGCGGCATCTACGGCAGCCTGATGTCGACGCCGATCCTGAACGCGCCGCAGAGCGCGATCCTCGGCATGCACTCGATCAAGAAGCGCCCGGTGGAGGATCCGCGCAACCCGGGCCAGATCGCCCTGCGGCCGATGATGTACCTGGCCCTCAGCTACGACCACCGCATCATCGACGGCGCCGAGGCGGTCAGCTTCCTGGTGCACATCAAGGACTGCATCGAGAAGCCCGAGCGGCTGCTGCTCGACTGAATCCCGTTCCTGGAAATGGTGGCACGGGTTTCGGGGCATGATGGCCGTCCGGGCCCCGGAGCGGGTTCATTTCGTAGTCACCGCGGGGTTCGGCTGCGCGCGGGATCCCTGCTTCGCGAACGGCCTTGCTCCACCAGGTTCCGCTGCGGCCTCGTAGGACGTCGATCGTCCGGGCGGCACCCGGGA
>JAIYBS010000194.1 GCA_027488415.1 Planctomycetaceae bacterium
CTCCTGCTGCGCGAGCTCGCCCTCGACCAGCGCGAGCTCGGTCACCGCCGGGATGAAGTGCAGGCCCGGCCGCGCCTCCTGCAGGCAGTCGGAGACGGTGCAGGTCGGGTCGAGCAGCAGGTCGCGGATCGTGCGCTGCTCCGGGCCGCTCTCCACGCCGAAGTGCAGCGACAGGTTCGACTGCGGGTCAAGGTCGATGAGCAGCACGCGCTGGCCGTACCGTGCGAGCGCGGCGCCGAGGTTCACGGTGCTCGTGGTCTTGCCGACCCCGCCCTTCTGGTTGAGGAGCGCGACGACGCGCGGCTTGCGGGCCGGCTCGAGCGCGGCGGGCGCGGCCTCGGCAGTCTGCGGGGTCTCGGCGGTCACGGGGAACTCGGCGGCGGTGACGTGCGGCTCCTCGTGCATCGCGACCGAGTATAGGTCGCGCGGGGCGCGGGTTCGTCAGCGGCCGAGGTCGTCCCAGGCGCCAAGGTCGACGAGGATCGCCCCGGCGCTCGCCGTCCACGACGGGCGCGCGAGCCCCGCAGTCTGTCGACACTCGCCGGGGCCGGGCACGCGCTCCGCCGACACGAGCAGCGGCCGCGCCCCCGGCGTGATCGGCGGCAGCCACGACTCCGGCAGCTCGATGCGCGCGCGCCAGCGGTCCTGCCACGCCATGAAGCCGGCAGCGACGCCCTCGTCCGGCCCGACGAGCATCGTGAGCGCACCGTCACCCGAGACGACGAACGCGTGCGTCGGCGCGGACGGATCGCCGAGGCGGACCGTGAGGCGATCCTCTTCGGCGGCGGCGGAACCCTCGGGGCGGAACGCCTCCACGAAGAGCTCCCAGCGGCCCTCGCGCTTGCGGAGCGACGCGGTCGTGCGCCACTCCGCCGGCGGCGGCTGCAGCGCGCCGGCCTGCGCCTCCGCGAGCGACAGTCCCGGCACGAAGCTGCCGAACGAGAGCGCCGGCGGCTGCACGGGGTACTCGCGCGCCCCGATCGCGAGCCGCGTGCGAGCGGCGCCGTCGGTGAGCTCGAGGCTCTCCGCTCGCATGCGGTCGACGACGTAGGGATCCGCGCTCGGCTGCAGGCCCGGGCGGTCGAGCCAGGTGCGGGTGATGCGGCGCGGCTTCGCGACGATCGCGGTCGGCACGGACTGGCCTGCGCCGCCGGCCCATTCCGCTCGCAGGACGCGCTCGCCTCCGAGCGGGTTCGCCACGGCGAGCAGCACGCGGTCGCCCGCGTCCTCCTCGATCCACGCGGTGCAGGTCCAGCGGTTGCGAGCCCAGGTGAGCGCCGCCTGCGCGGCGTCCTGCGGCGAGCGCTCCTCGTCGACGAGGATGCCGAGCAGCGAGCGCAGCTCGGAGGTGCGCGCGATCCACGCGCCGACGGTGCGCCCGTGATCGAGATCCTCGGAGGTGCCGGTCAGCAGCTCGACGAGCTCCGCGTGCACGCCCGGGCTTGCCCCGCGCACGCGCTCGAGTCCCGCGAGCCACAGCCCGGCGAGGTACTGGGCGAGCAGCCGGTCCGCGGCATCGCCGCGCGGATCGCCGATCCGCGCGCCCTGGCGCTCCGCGAGGAGCGTCCATCGCCAGTGCTCCGCGGGCGTGGTCGGGTCGGGTCGGTCGTCGGCGATCGTGCCCGCGATCGAGAGCACCGGCGCGTCGGCACGCAGCCGGCGCGGTACGGGAAGCCACGCGGCGCGCACCGGCGAACCCGCGACCTCGATCGCGCCCTCGCCGGAGACCGGGAGGCTGACCATCGCGAACACCTCGCCGGTCGACTCGGGATCCGGCGTCGCGGAGACGTCGGCGATCATCGTGGCGTCGACGCGCTCCTCCGAGCGCGTCCACGTGCGCATGCCGTCGTCGGCGCGCGCCCCCACCCACACCACCGGCGCCGTCGACTGCAGATCGCCGATGCGGACCGCGACGCGCGACGGCCAGGGCTCGCCGGGCGTGCGCTCGACGGGGATCGCGGCGACGCCGCCGGGTACGCAGGGGACGGACTCGACGCGCGGGCGGATGTCCGCCGCGCAGGGCGCCGCGAGCGCCGCGATGGCAAGAGCGAGGAGCGACTGCTGGAGCCGACGGAGCGTCACGCGGGTCACTGCGCCTTCTTGGCGCGGCGCATGAGCTCGTCGATGCGGTCACGGAAGCCCGGGCGGGTCTCCCGGGCATCGGTCGGCGTCGGCGCGACCGTGCCGCCCGTCGCGTGACTGGTCGCGGGAACGGGCGCAGGCGACGGCGGGCCGTGGACGACGTCGACCGGCGGGTCGTCGGCGGGACGCTCGGGCGCGCGGTACCTGCCGTTCGTGGTGCCGTCGACGCGCGCCGCCTCCGGGTCGACGCGACCGTCGATCGGCGTCGCCTCGACGCGGCGCACGCCGTGCACCGTCGCCATCGTGGTCGGGACGGTTCGATCGTCGGAGCTCGTGCCCGGCTTGAAGTCGACGTCACGGACGCCCGAGCTGCGGATCGTCGCGAAGTTCGGCTTGCCGATGTAGAAGACCGTCGACGCCGGGATCATCGCGCGCAGGTTTCCCTTGCGCGGGTCGCGCGAGTACACGGAC
>JAIYBS010000174.1 GCA_027488415.1 Planctomycetaceae bacterium
GAGTCCGAGCTGCCGATGTTCCGGCCCGGGATCAACTGGTTCGTGCTGCGCGTGGCCTCCCACACGGAGGACTCGGTCCGCGGCACGCTGCTCCGCAAGGTGCAGATCGAGGGCCTCGAGCAGGCCGTCGGCCGCATCATGGTGCCGACCGAGAAGACCAAGACCCTCAAGGCCGGCAAGCAGAAGATCACCGAGACGAAGCTCTACCCGGGCTACGTGTTCGTCGAGATGCGCCTCGAGTCCGACGGCCGCATCCCGCAGGACGTGTTCTTCCTGATCAAGGAGACCACCGGCGTCGGCGACTTCGTCGGCACCGCCGGCCGCCCCACCCCGATGGGCCCGGCCGAGGTCGAGAAGATGCTCTTCGACAGCCGCCCCGCGGAGCAGATGCCCCAGGTCAAGATGGACTTCGCCGCCGGCGACGCCGTCACGATCAAGGAGGGCCCGTTCCAGAACTACGAGGGCACGGTCGACAGCACGATCCCCGACAAGGGAATCGTCCGCGTGCTCGTCACCATCTTCGGGCGCCAGGTGCCCGTCGACGTCGAGTACTGGCAGGTCGCGAAGGCCGGCAGCTGAGCCCGCGACCGCCGCGCGCGGTCGGTGTCCCTCGTCGTGGTGCGACGTTCGCGGAAGGCGCTTCGGGCGGCCGCAGGGGTCGCGCGGATAGACTCCGGCTCATGTCCCCTGCCTCCATGGATCGGATCGGGTCGGCCCGCCTCGCCTCGCTTGCGCTCGTCGCCGCGGCATCGATGTCCGTCGTCGGATGCTCCGCGCCGCGCACCTGGCCCTCGGCCGGCGGCGCATCGGTCATCTCCGCGGACACGCCGCCCCTGCCGCAGGTCGTGATCGCGTCGATCAAGTACGCGCACGAGCAGATCGCCAAGGACAGCCCGCTCGTCTACAACCTCCCGTCGGACATGAACGTGCCGGCGTTCTCGACCTACGAGCGCGGACTCGCGCCCGGCAAGCCGATGTGCCCGGGCGACACCAACGTGTGGACCGTGCGCCAGGCGCGCATCGACGGCAGCAAGGCGCAGGTCGACATCGAGTACCCCTCGCGCGACGGCTTCTACCAGACGGTGACCGTGCACCTGCAGGGCGCGACCGGCGGGTTCGACTACCGGCCCGCGTACCTGCAGTACTGGAAGGTGCCGGTGAAGGACCCGGTGTGCCAGCAGCCGCTCGCGGTGGTCGAGCGCACGTGCGGTGCCGATGCGGCCGCCGCGCTCCGCAAGCAGCGCGAGGCGATGGCGCCTGCCGGCGACGCCGCCGCGAAGCCTGCCGCCGCCGCGCCGATGGCGGGCGGCGAGGAGCCGACGAAGTGACCGCAGCCGGTCTCGCCGCCGCGCGCGAGATCGCGAAGGACATCAAGCTCTCGCACTCGGTGTTCGCGCTGCCGTTCGCGCTGCTCGGTGCGTTCCTCGCGCTGCCCGACGGACCGGTGGACTGGCGCGCGCTCGCGGTGCCCGCGGCGCTGGTGGTCGCGTGCATGGTGACCGCGCGCACCGCGGCGATGGTCGCGAACCGCCTGCTCGACCACGAGTTCGATGCGCGCAACCCGCGCACCGCGGGGCGCGCGATCCCCGCCGGCCGGATCACGGTCGGGCAGGCGAGGGCGGCGCTTGCGGGATCCTCGCTGGCGTTCGTGGGCTGCTGCTCGCTCTTCTGGGCGCTGTGCGCCAACCCGTGGCCGCTCGCGCTCTCGGTGCCCGTGCTCGCGTGGATCTGCTCGTACGGGCTGTTCAAGCGCTTCACCGCGCTCTGCCACGTGTGGCTCGGCGCGAGCCTCGCGATCAGCCCGGTCGCCGCGGCCCTGGCCGTTCGGCCGGAGGCGGCCATGGCCGCGCCGCCGTGGATGCTCGCGGGCGCGGTGCTGCTCTGGGTCGCGGGATTCGACGTGCTGTACGCGATGCAGGACACCGAGGTCGACGTGCGCGAGGGACTGCACAGCATGCCGTCGCGGATGGGCGTGCGCCGCGCGGCGTGGGCCTCCCGCGCGATGCACGTGGGCGCGATCGCGATGCTTGTCCTGTTCCTGCGGACCGAGCCCGCGGTCGATACGCCCATCTTCGCTGCTGCCGTCGCGCTCGCGGCGGCCGTGATCGCCATGGAGCACGTGCTGCTCGCGACGGGCGGGGCGGCCGGGTTCGCGAAGCACTTCACCACCCTGAACGGGATCGTCTCGCTCGCGATCGGCGCGGCGGGCATCTTCTCCATCGTGCGCGCCCATGGCTGAGCGCCCGCACCGCGTGCGGGAGCCGGCGCGGGTGCGCCCGGCGGCGGAGCTCGGGGAATCCCTGCGCGACGCGCTGCTCGCGGAGATCGGCTCGGCGCTGCGCGAGTGCGAGGACCTCACGAGCTGGGAGCAGCCGGTCCGGCGGCGTGCCGTGCACGAGCTCCGGCGCGCGCTGAAGCGCTTCCGCGCGGGCGCGAGCCTGTGCAAGGGCGCCGTGGACGCGGTCGAGGTGCGCGCGGTGCAGGAGGAGGTACGCGCCACCGCGGAGCGCCTGTCGGCGACGCGCGACCGCGACGTGCTGATCGAGACGATCACCGACGTGTGCTCGGTGTTCCCGCTGACGTCGAGGCGGCAGGTGGGCGCGATCGCCGTCGCGATCCTGGCGCCCGAGAAGGCAACCACCGCGAGCGCCGACTGGGAGCAGGCAGCGCTCGCGATCCGCACGCAGCTGGAGGCGATGCGGCAGCGGATGCACGCGGCGGACCTTCGCGCGGTCGGGCCGGACTCGATCGCGGCGAGCCTCTCGAGGCGCTGGCGGCGCGCGCGGCGCGCGTCGGCGGTGCCGTGGAACGCCGGGCACCTGGATTCGCTGCACGAGGTGAGGAAGGAATGCCAGCGGCTCGCGCTGCAGCTGCAGCTCATCTCGCGGCTCGGCCCGCGGCGCAGGCTCGAGCGGCTCGTGGAGCGGCTTGCGGCGGTGGTGTCGCGCATCGGCGAGGACCGGGACCTCGGACTGCTCGAGGCGCTGCTCGTGGAGCGGCGCAGCGAGTTCCCCGACCCGCGGCAGGTGGACGAGATGCTGCGCGAGGTGCGCGGGCGGCGGGTTCGGCTGCTCCGATCGGCACGAAGGCGCGCGGCGCGCGTCCTCGGCGCGAAGGCCGGCGAGATCCGTCGGCTGGTCGCGACCGGGCGCGGAAAGTGAGGGAAAACATGCCGGGGGGCCCCCGGCATCATTTTCCCCTACCCTTCGCGTCCCCATGAGCGGCAACCAGAAGCAGCAGACGGCCATCACGCCCACCCGTGAGGAGAACTACGCCGAGTGGTACCAGCAGGTGGTCCGCGCCGGCGATCTCGCGGAGAACAGCCCGGTCCGCGGGTGCATGGTGATCAAGCCGTGGGGCTACGCCCTCTGGGAGAACGTGCAGCGGGTGCTCGACGGCATGTTCAAGGCCACCGGGCACCGCAACGCCTACTTTCCGCTCTTCATCCCGCTCAGCTTCCTCGAGAAGGAGGCCGCGCACGTCGACGGCTTCGCGAAGGAGTGCGCGGTCGTCACGCACCACCGCCTGAAGGCCGGCCCGGACGGCAAGCTGATCCCGGATGGCGAGCTCGACGAGCCGCTCATCGTCCGTCCGACCAGCGAGACCATCATCGGCGCCACGTTCGCCAAGTGGGTGCAGAGCTACCGCGACCTGCCGCTCCTCATCAACCAGTGGGCGAACGTCGTGCGCTGGGAGATGCGCACGCGCCTCTTCCTCCGCACCGCCGAGTTCCTCTGGCAGGAGGGCCACACCGCCCACGCCACGCAGGAGGAGGCGGTCGACGAGACGATGAAGATGCTCCGCGTCTACGCCGACTTCGCCGAGAACTGGATGGCGATGCCCGTCATCCAGGGCCGCAAGACCGACAGCGAGCGCTTCCCGGGCGCGGTGGACACCTACTGCATCGAGGCGATGATGCAGGACCGCAAGGCCCTGCAGGCCGGCACGAGCCACTTCCTCGGGCAGAACTTCGCGAAGGCGAGCGAGATCCAGTTCCTCGACGCGGACGGCCAGCAGAAGTTCGCGTGGACCACGAGCTGGGGCGTCAGCACGCGCCTGATCGGCGCGATGATCATGACGCACTCCGACGACGACGGGCTCATGGTCCCGCCGCGCCTCGCCCCGACGCACGTGGTGATCCTCCCGGTCATGCACAAGCCCGAGACCGCCCAGCAGGTGCTCGACTACTGCCGCAAGCTCGCCGAGGACCTGCGCGCGCAGCACTTCGCCGGCCGCGCGATCGAGGTCGAGGTCGACGCGCGCGACCTGCGCGGCGGCGACAAGATGTGGCAGTGGGTCAAGAAGGGCGTGCCGCTGCGCATCGAGGTCGGCCCGCGCGACATCGAGCAGGGCGCCGTGTTCATGGCCCGCCGCGACCGCGGCGCGAAGGACAAGCAGGCGATGCCGCGCGACCAGTTCGTGCAGGGCTGCGCGGCGCTCCTCCAGGAGATCCAGGACGGCATGTTCGCGCGCGCCGCCGCGTTCCGCGAGCAGCACACCCGCCGCATCGACACCAAGGCCGAGTTCGAGGCCTTCTTCACGCCGAAGCGCGCGGGCGACGAGAACCAGCCCGCCGAGATCCACGGCGGCTTCGCGCTCGCGCACTTCTGCGGCGATGCCGCGGTCGAGGCGGAGGTGAAGGACCGACTCGGCGTCACGATCCGCTGCATCCCGCTCGATGCCCCCGAGGAGCAGGGCACCTGCGTGATCACCGGGCGGCCGAGCAGCCGGCGCGTGGTGTGGGGCAAGTCGTACTGACGGCGCGCGAGCCGGGTTTCCGACCCGGACGGTCTGATAAGGGGCCGTTTCTGGCCTGTAACCCCTGATCTTCGCGAATCCCCGCGCACGGGAATTGTCCGCGTGAGCCGATGAGGGAAGAATGGTTCGTCGCGATCGCCCCCCGGCGCTCGCGGCCCATTCGGTTCTTGTCCACGAGAGAGGAAAAGGTCATGCGCGTCATTGCGTCATCCGTCGCTGCGTTCGTCGCGGTCGCATCCGCCCAGGCCGGGCTCGTCAATCCGCTGATTCCCGCGTGGGCCGGCTCGGCCAACACGCAGTCCGCGCAGTGGGAATCGTTCACGCAGGCCTCGGGTGGGCCGAACCTTCCCGACTCCGCCGGCAGCTCCCCGTTCAGCCTGTTCAACTTCGCGCCGGGCGCGTTCGTCACGGGCAGCGGCAACCTCTACAGCATCAACACCGCGCTCTCGATCATGATCATGGGCGGCACCGCGGGCAACGCGGCGACTCCCACGCAGGTGGTGATGAACGTCTCGACGGCCGGATCGCTCCTCAATTCCGCTGGCGCGCGACTCTGGCTCTTCGACAACCTCGGCAACAGCGTGTCGGTCGCGCCCGCCTCGGTCGAGGTCCGTGCCGATGCGCCGGTGCCGCCGCAGGGCTCGGCGCAGACGCTCGCGCTGACCTGGGACCTGTCCGGTGTCTCGCTCGTCGCCTCCGGCTTCCGGATCGAGATGCAGGCCTCCGCGCCGAGCATGGCGCTCGACGCGGTGCGGCTTGACCTCAACTACAACGCGATTCCGGCTCCCGGCGCGCTCGCGCTCCTGGTGGTGGCCGGATTCACCGCCGGCCGGCGCCGTCGCTGCCCGCACCTCCGCCTGATTCGCGGAAACCTACCTGCCACGCCTCCGCCCGCTCGCCTCCGTGCAGCGGGCGGTTCCTTTTGGGAACCTGTGCGCTGCCGCTCGGATCCAACCGCCACGAGGACCTCGCCATGCTCTTCCGACAGATCGACGACCCGAAGCTCGCCCAGTACGCCTACCTGATCGGCTGCCAGCGCACCGGCGAGGCGATCGTGTTCGACCCCGAGCGCGACGTCGACCGCTACGTCGCCGCCGCGGCGCGCGAGGGCCTGCGCATCGTCGCGGTCGCGGAGACGCACATCCACGCGGACTTCCTGAGCGGCGCGCGCGAGCTCGCCGAGAAGGTCGGCGCGCACGTCTACGTGAGCGGCAAGGGCGGCAGCGAGTGGCAGTCGAGGTGGGTGGGGCCGTACAAGCACACGCTGCTCGAGGACGGGACGACGTTCCGCGTCGGGAACATCGAGTTCCGCGCGGTGCACACCCCGGGCCACACGCCCGAGCACATGAGCTACCTCGTCACCGACCGCGGCGGCGGCGCGACCGAGCCGATGGGCATGATCACCGGTGACTTCGTGTTCGTCGGCGACCTCGGGCGGCCCGACCTCCTCGAGAGCGCGGCCGGCGTCGAGGGCATCGCCGAGCCGAGCGCGCGCGAGCTGTGGCGCAGCGCCTCGCGGTTCGTGAAGCTGCCCGGCTACCTGCAGGTGTGGCCGGCGCACGGCGCGGGCAGCGCGTGCGGCAAGGCGCTCGGCGCGATCCCGCAGTCGACCGTCGGCTACGAGGTCGCCAACAGCCCGGCGCTGAGGCTCGTCGGCGACGAGGGCGCGTTCGTGAAGGACATCCTGAGCGGCCAGCCGGAGCCGCCGCTCTACTTCGCGCGCATGAAGGCGCTGAACCGCGACGGCGTGCCCGTGCTCGGGGCGATCCCCGCGCCGGCGACGGTCACCGACGTCGCGGCGCACGCCGCCGAGTGGGAGCGGCCGGGCACCGTCGTCGTCGACACGCGCCCGTGGCCGGCGTTCCGCGACGGGCACCTTCCCGGCGCGATCTACGCGCCGATCGGAAAGATGCTGCCGATGGTCGTCGGTTCGTACGTCAAGCCGGAGGAGCGCATCGTGCTCGTCTGCGAGCCCGCGCGCGCGGACGAGATCGTGCGCGACCTCGTCCGCATCGGCTACGACCGCTTTGTCGCGGTGGTGCCGCCCGAGGCGGTGCAGGCGGCGCCGAAGCTCGACACGGTGCCGGAGCTCGGCGTGCAGGAGGCGAACGACGCGCGCGGCGCCGCGTTCGTGCTCGACGTGCGCGGTGCGTCCGAGCACGCGGTCGCGCGGCTCGCCGACGCGCGGAACATCGCCTACACGCGGCTCGCGCCGCGCGTGCACGAGCTGCCGCGCGATCGGCGCATCCTCGTGCACTGCGCGCTCGGCGGTCGCTCCGCTGCCGCGACGTCGATGCTGCGGCGCGCGGGGTTCGACGCGGTGAACGTCGCGGGCGGGTTCGAGGCCTGGAAGAAGGCGGGGCTCCCGACCGCCGCGCCCGGCAAGGCCGGCTGCGGTTCCTGCTGCGGCGGCTCCTGCGGTGGATGACCTGCTCGTCGAGGTTCTCGCGGGGCTCGCGGTCGGCGTGGGCATGGGGCTGCTCGGCGCGGGCGGGGCGATCTTCACCGTTCCCGTGTTCGGTGCGCTCCTCGGTCACGCACCGAAGGACGCATTCCTGGAGGCGCTCGCGGTGACGGGCTGTATCGCCGCGGCCTCGGCGGCCATGGCGATACGCGCGGGGCGCGTCGACC
>JAIYBS010000041.1 GCA_027488415.1 Planctomycetaceae bacterium
ATCACGCTGCGCCACCTCGACAACATGAACAAGGTCATCCTGGTGACCGGGTGCATGGTCGGCTACGCGTACAGCATGGAGTTCTTCATCGCCTGGTACTCGGGCGCGCTCTACGAGAAGTTCGCGTTCATGAACCGCGCGTTCGGCCAGTACGCGTGGGCCTACTGGATCATGGTCAGCTGCAACGTCATCACGCCGCAGCTCTTCTGGTTCAAGAAGGTCCGCACCAGCATCCCGCTGATGTTCGTGCTGAGCCTCTTCGTCAACGTCGGCATGTGGTTCGAGCGCTTCGTGATCATCGTCACCAGCCTCGCGAACGACTTCCTGCCGACGAGCTGGGACCGGTTCGTCCCGACCTGGGTCGACATCGGCACCATGCTCGGGGCCTTCGGCCTCTTCGGCGTCCTCTTCCTCCTGTTCTGCCGCTTCCTCCCGATGATCGCGATCGCCGAGGTCAAGTCCGTCATGCCGCAGGCCGACCCGCACTGGGAAGGCTGGGGACACGGGCACGGCCACGGCGCCGGCGCGCATTCCGCCGCCGCGCACGAGCCGGGCGAGTCCGGCAGCCGTTCCGCCTGATGCGCGGAGAGAGACGACCGGATCGCAGTCGACCGGATTTCAACGGAGACCACCGATGACCACCATCGCCACCGACACCAAGACCGCCGCCGCCGTGCAGGCCCCCGCCCGCACCAGCTGCCTGCTGGCCGAGTTCGAGAACCCGGCGCAGCTCCTGCACGCCGCCGAGGTCATCCGCGACAAGGGCTACCGCTACTGGGACTGCCACACGCCGTTCCCGGTGCACGGCCTCGACCAGGCCATGGGCGTGCAGCGCACGATCCTGCCCGTGCTCGT
Organism: Planctomycetaceae bacterium; assembly: GCA_027488415.1. GTDB lineage: Bacteria > Planctomycetota > Phycisphaerae > Phycisphaerales > SM1A02 > UBA966. The sequence continues at coordinate 856 of JAIYBS010000041.1, forward strand.
GTTCTTCGCGGGCGCCGCCGGCTGCACGACGGGACTCCTGCTGCAGCTCTTCACCAACTCGTTCGGATTCACGATCTGGGCGATGGTGTGGGTCACCGGCTACCCGTTCCTCATCTCGGGCAAGCCCGCGCTCAGCATCCCCGCGTTCATCCCCGTGATGTTCGAGCTCACGATCCTGTTCAGCGCGCTGAGCACCGTGGGCCTGATGCTCCTCATGAACCACCTGCCGCGCCACCACCACCCGCTCTTCACGAGCGACCGGTTCCGCCGCGCGTCCGACGACCGCTTCTTCATCTCCATCGAGGCGCGCGACCCGCGCTTCTACCGCAGCAAGACCGAGGCCGACCTGAAGGCCGCGGGCGCCGTGGCCGTCGAGGCCGTGAACGAGGAAGACTGAACATGCCGAAGCTCCCCCGCATCCTCGTCTACTCGCTGCTCGTCGCGGGCTGCCTGGCGCTCATCCCGCCGGTGGTGTTCGCCCGCATGCGCGCGACGCCGAGCCCGAACCGTCCGATCCACATCTTCTGGGACATGGACTTCCAGCCGAAGTTCAAGACCCAGGTCGCGAACCCGCTCTTCGCCGACGGCCGCGCCATGCGCGCGCCGGTGCAGGGCACCGCGGGCCGCGGCGAGGCCTACGCCGACGCGCACCTCTACGAGGGCGTGGTCGACGGGCAGTGGGCGACCGCGCTCCCCGCGGCCGTCACGATGGACGCCGAGACCCTCGAGCGCGGCCAGCAGCGCTTCAACATCTACTGCTCCGCCTGCCACGGCTACGCGGGCTTCGGCGACGGCGCCGTCAACCAGCGCGCGATGGAGCTCGTCTCCAACGCGACCGGTCCCGTGAACGGCACCCAGTGGGTGGCCGCCAAGAGCCTGCACGACGAGACCACGCGCAACCAGCCCGTGGGCCAGCTCTTCAACACCATCACGCACGGCATCCGCAACATGGCCGGCTACGGCGCGCAGATCAGCACCGAGGACCGCTGGGCGATCGCGGCCTACGTGAAGGCGCTCCAGCTCAGCCAGGACGCCGGCGCCGCCAACTGACCGAACCCGAACGCGACCCATTCGCAAGGCCCACGACGACATGGCCCACGACCACCACCACGCGCCCGACCTCTCCGCGGGCAACCTCACCGGACACAAGCTCGGCGCGCACTCGCGCAACCTCGGCATCGCCGCGGTCGCGCTGCTCGCCGTCGGCGCCTGGCTCGGCTACCGCTCCGGCGACGCCGGCCACTTTGCCCGCGCCTACCTCGTGGCGATGGTGTTCGGCTTCGCCATCTGCCTCGGCGGCCTGTTCTTCGTCACGGTGCAGCACCTGACCCGCGCCGGCTGGAGCGTGGTCGTGCGTCGCCCGGCCGAGGCGCTCGCCCAGAACCTGCGCTGGATGTGGATCCTCTTCCTCCCGATCGCGTGGATGGGCTGGAAGGGCACGCTCGTCGACCTGTACCCGTGGGCGGACCTCGCCGTGCTCGCCAGCGTGTCGGAGGCGGAGGCGAAGCTCGTCGCCAACAAGGCCGGCTTCCTCAACCAGAAGTTCTTCTTCGTCCGCGCCGCGATCTACCTCGCGGTGTGGGCCGGCCTCGGCGCCTTCTTCTGGGGCGCGAGCACCCGCCAGGACCGCACCGGCGAGGTCGCCATCACCGAGACCCAGCGCAAGTGGGCCGGACCGGCGATGATCCTCTTCGGCCTCTCGACCACCTTCGCGTCCTTCGACTGGATCATGAGCCTGTCGCCGGCGTGGTTCAGCACGATGTTCGGCGTGTACTTCTTCGCGCTCTGCGCGACCTGCGGCCTCAGCGTCATGACGCTCGTCCTGCTCCGCCTGCAGCGCGACGGCCAGCTCCGCGGCATCGTGACCCCCGAGCACTACCAGGACCTCGGCAAGATGCTGTTCGCCTTCGGCATCGTGTTCTGGGCGTACATCGCCTTCAGCCAGTTCATGCTGATCTGGTACGGCAACCTGCCCGAGGAGACCGCGTGGTACCTGCCGCGCCAGGTCGGCGGCTGGCTGTGGCTGAGCTGGGCGCTCCTCTTCGGCCACTTCGTCTTCCCCTTCGTCTTCCTGATCTCGCGCTGGCCGAAGCGCTGGCCGTCGACCCTCGCGGTCGGCTGCGCCTGGATGCTCCTCTTCGGCTTCCTCGACGTCTTCTACCTGGTCATGCCGCACATTCCGCATGACCTCGGCGAGTACGCCACCTACGGCGAGTTCGCCGCGAAGCACGCCTCCGACTCCACGCACCTCGCGGACCCGGCCCTGCTGTGCATGACCGCCGGCGTCCTCCTCCTCGTCCTCTCGGGAACGGCGCGCGCCCTCAAGGGCCAGTCGCTCCTCGCCCTGCGCGATCCGTCGCTCGGCGAGAGCCTCGCGTTCCAGAACATGTGATCCGCGCACGTCACCGCACCGGAGCCAACGATGTCCACCGCAACGCAGCAGAACGAGTTCGAGACCTCCACCGGCGTCCTCTGGGACGATCCGGAGGCGGGCAAGACCTGGCTGGTCTCGCTCATGGGCGTGATCATCCTGACCGCGCTCGTGATCGCGCTCAGCGTCATGTACTTCCGCACCGAGGCGACCGAGGTCGAGGCGAAGGTGATCGCGCCCGAGTACCTCGCGCTGAAGGAACTCAAGGCGAAGCAGCTCGACCTGCTGGCCTCGAAGGGCACCTACTCGGTCGAGGTCAACGGCAAGCAGGTGCAGCGCAGCCGGATCCCGGTTGCCGACGCCATGCGGATGATGGCCGGAAATCCCGCGCTGGCGATGCCCGCCGCGGACTCGAAGCCCGCCCCCGCGCCGGCGCCCGCTCCGGCCGCTGCGCCCGCCCCCGCCCCGAAGCAGTGATCGTTCCTACTGTTTGCAGATGAGCTTCCTCCGTCCCATCCTCGCCTCGCTCGCCGCGTTCGCCTGCACGGCGTCGCTGTCGGCGCAGGTCAAGGTCGGCGGCGGATACGAGCCCGCGGCGCCGACGGCCGACGCGGATCCCGCGCTCGAGGGCGTGACGATCATCGACAAGCTCGACTCGCAGGTGCCGCTCGACGCGACGTTCCGCGACGAGCGCGGCCGCGAGGTCTCGTTCCGCGAGGTGCTGCCCAAGGACCGCCCCGCGATCCTGCAGATCGGCTACATGCGCTGCCCGATGCTCTGCAGCCTGGTGATGAACGCGCTGGTTCGCGGCATCCAGGGCGTGGACTGGACGGTCGGCGAGCAGTACGACGTGATCAGCCTCTCGGTCAACCCGGCCGAGGGACCCGACCTCGCCGAGGGCAAGAAGGCCGGCTACGTCGCGGAGTACGGCCGCCCGAAGTCGGCGCCCGGCTGGCACTTCCTGACCGGCGAGGAATCGCAGATCCGTCGCGTCACCGACGCGGTCGGCTTCGAGTACCGGCTGCAGGAGAACGGCGAGTACTCGCACGCCGCGGGCGTGTTCGTGCTGACGCCGGACGGCCGCCTCAGCCGCGTCCTCTATGGCGTGAAGTACCAGCCCGCCGACGTGCGGATGGCGCTCCTCGAGGCCTCGCAGGGCAAGATCGGCACGACCCTCGACCGCATCATCCTCTGGTGCCACATGTACGACGCGCAGGCCGGCGGCTACGTGGTGCTCGCCATGCGCGTCATGCAGATCGGCGGCGCGCTGACCCTCGCGGTGCTCGGCGGCGGCCTCGGATGGTTCTGGTGGCGCGAGGCTCGCTCGCGCCGGCTCGCACCCCCCACGGAAGCGGGAGCCGCTCGCTGAGCGACCCCGACAACCCAAGACACGGATCACCCATGCTCACCTCTCTCCAGTCGATCAACCTCGCAGCCACCAAGGCACTCGCGCTCGCCGCGTCCGCCCAGGCCGGGCAGGCCGGGCCGACCCCGCCGACCTTCTGGATGCCCAAGGGCGCGTCGACCATCGCGCCCGGCGTCGACCACACGCTCGACGTCATCAACTGGATCTGCTACTTCTTCTTCGCGCTGGTCGTCGTGCTGACCGCGGTGTTCGCGGTCAAGTACCGCCACCGCAAGGGCGAGCGCTTCGGCAGCGACCACCCGCACCACAACACGCCGCTCGAGCTGTTCTGGACGATCGTGCCCACCATCCTGGTGATCGGCATCTTCGTCGTCGGCTTCCGCAGCTACCTCGACATCTACACCGCGCCGAAGAACGCGTTCGACATCAAGGTCACCGCGCAGAAGTGGGCGTGGAGCTTCCAGTACCCCAACGGCGCGCAGTCCGACGACCTCTACGTCCCGGCCGGCAAGCCGGTGCGCCTCGTCCTCCGCTCGAGCGACGTGCTGCACTCGCTCTACATCCCGGACTTCCGCGTGAAGCGCGACATCGTCCCGGGCCGCTACACGTACGCGTGGTTCCAGTGCGACTACCCGACCGGCATGCCCGGCAAGGACGTCCGCGACCCGAACGCGAAGACCGTCGAGGGCGCGCTCGACGCCGCCCAGGCGCACGCGCTCTTCTGCACCGAGTACTGCGGCACCGGCCACTCCAAGATGAACCGCTACGTCTACGTCCTCGACGAGGCGTCGTTCAACCAGTGGATGGTCGACCAGAGCCAGTGGATCGACAAGATCCCGGAGGAGGAGCTCTACTTCAAGGCCGGCCCCAAGATCTTCGGTCGCTGCGTGCAGTGCCACAGCCTCGACGGCTCCAACGGCATCGGCCCGACCTGGAAGGGCATCGTCGACCGCGTGAAGGCCTACCCCTTCGTCGGCGAGGGCAAGAAGTACGCCACCTACCAGGACTACATCCGGACCTCGATCCTCGCGCCCGGCGACTACGTCGTCCCGCCGTACGCGAACGCCATGCCCACCTTCAAGGGCCAGCTGAACGACAAGGCCATCGACGCCGTCATCGGCTACATGGAGCACCTCGACGAGTTCGACCCCAAGACCGGCAAGTACCTCAAGGCCGACGCGGCCAAGTGACGCGCGCCCGGCACACGCTGATTCGCTGACCTCACGCAGCACGCACAGGAAGTACCACCCATGACCACCGTCCCGCTTCCAACGTCCGGCCCGATCCGCGACACGATCGAGGCCCGCCCCGAGAGCGACAACTACCTGACGCA
>JAIYBS010000062.1 GCA_027488415.1 Planctomycetaceae bacterium
AGCCACGCGGCGTGGCGCCGCTCGAATGCCGCGAACGCGGCAGGCAGCGCACGGCGGCGGCGGGCGTTCTCATAGGCGGAACGCAGCCGCGGCTCCTTGAAGCGGCGCGCCGCGGCCCAGTCGACCGGGCCGCCGGCGCCGACGGCGCGCTCGCCGCGGCGCGGACGAAGGTCCGCGCGAGAGAGCAGCCCCTCCTCCGCCAGCACCTCGAGGCTGATGAAGAGCGGCTCGCCGGCGAAGCTCGAGGTGCTCGCGTACGGCGAGTCGCCGGGGCCCACCGGCCCGACGGGAAGCATCTGCCAGATGGACTGCCCGGATGCTGCGCACCAATCCGCGAACGCGTGCGCCGCCGGACCGAGGTCCCCGACGCCGTGCGCGGACGGCAGCGAGGACACGTGGAGGAGGACGCCCGCGCGGCGGCGGTCGAAGATCGCGGGGACGGTGTTGGTACGGCGTGCCATCAGGCTTCTCGGGTGCGGAGGTTCGTTGCGTTGCTCACTTCGCGCGGCGGACCCACACTCGTCCGCCGACCGCCGGGATCGTCGCCTTGCGGAGCCCGTCGTCGGCGATGCCGGGCGTGCCGAACGCGTCGGACCAGCCCATGCCCATCGACTCGAGGGACGCCGTCGCGGGCTTCTCCCCCGCGTTCAGCGCGACGAGCACCTGCTCGCCGTCGAGCTCGCGCACGAAGACCCAGGTGTCCTGCGCATCGTCGCAGAGCACGGTGCGGAACGATCCGCGCCGCAGCGACGGATGCGCGTTGCGCAGCGCGATCACCTCGCGGTAGTGGGCGAGCATCGAGGTGTCGATCGCCTCGTTCGGATCCTCCCACGGGCCGAGGTCCGGCCACAGCATGGGGCGGCGGTTGTTCGGATCGTTCGAACCCCACATGCCGACCTCGTCGCCGTAATAGACCATGGGCGCGCCGACGTAGGTCATCTGCAGGAGGGCAAGAAGACGCTGCTTCGCGCGCTCGCGCTCGCCGGGCTTCGAGGGGTCGTACCTCGCGCCCTCCTGCTCGCGGTTCTGCTGGTTGTACGGGCGGTCCGGGTTGAGCGCCATGCTCGCGACGCGGTCCGTGTCGTGGCTGTCGATCAGGTTCATCATCGCGTACGAGCACTCGGGCGCGTACGCGTTGCGCAGCTCGGCGAGGCGGCGGTCGAGCTCGCTCGCCGGGATGCGCGACGCACGATCGATGACCCACTGCACCGCGGGCTTCGCGAACTCGTAGTTCATCACCGCGTCGAACGCGCGGCCGTCGAGCCACTGGTCGGCGCGCTCCCAGATCTCGCCGACGATGTACGCCTGCGGGTTGATGCGGCGGACCTCGCGGCACCACTCGTGCCAGAACGGGAGCGGCACCTCGTTCGGCACGTCGAGCCGCCAGCCGTCGATGCCGTCGCGCGGGTCGCCGTCGCCGTCGGGGTCCATCCACCGGCGCGTGACGTCCATGACGTGCTTGCGCGCGGACTCGCTCGCGATGCCCTTCTCCTGGTCCTTGCGGAGGACGGGCAGCTCGCTGAAGCCCCACCACGCCTCGTAGGCGAACGGGTCCCACGACGTGACGTCGAACCAGTCGGCGAAGCGGCTCGACTTGCCGTTGCGCTTGCAGTCCTGGAACGCAGGATGGCCGGTGCCGACGTGGTTGAAGACGCCGTCCACCACGATGCGGAAGCCCATCGACTTCGCCTCGCGCAGGAAGTCGAGGAATCGCCGGTCGGTCGGCGTGAAGGTCCACGTCGCCGGGTCGAGGATGTCCTCCTTCGCGGCGGCCGCGGCGTAGTCGCCCTTCGTGCCGAAGTGCTCGTCGACGTGGATGTAGCTCGTCGTGTTGTACTTGTGCGGCGTGCTCGCCTGGAACATCGGCATCAGGTACAGCGCGTTGACGCCGAGCTGGCGCAGGTACGGGAGCTTCTGGCGGAGACCCTCGAGATCGCCGCCGCCGAACCTCGAGAACACGTAGTGCTTGTAGAAGGTCTCGCCGTCCTTGCCCTCGCTGCCGAAGGGCTTGTACCAGTCGTGCTTCCAGGGGATGGTCCCGGTCGGGTCGTTCGCGGGATCGCCGTTGCGGAAGCGGTCGACCATCACCTGGTACCACACCGCGTCCTTCGCCCAGTCGGGGGTGCGGAAGCCGGCGGCGGCGGGGTCGAGCCAGTAGGTCTGCGGGTCGCGTGCGGTCACGGGGCCATCCTTGAGGACGAAGGTGTACGGGAATTCGGCGGCGGACAGGGAGGACGTGCCGTCCGCCACGGGGAGAAGCACCTCCCAGACGTCGAACGGGCCGTCCCGGCCGATGCGCGACATCGGGATGCGCCCGGCGCGCGGCCCGCCGTTCGCGAGCGAGACCTGCTCCACGTCGCCCGCGAGCGTGCGCACCCGGACGGTCCACCCACCGGGCGCGGCGGCGCGGTCCGCCGCGGAACCGGGGCGATGCAGCAGCGCGGCGCCGTCGATCCGGCCGTCACCGGCTCGCGCGGCGGACGGGTCGAGCGTCGCGCCGGCGCCGATCGGGAGCAGCGAGTTGAACCCGCCGTTGGAGTCGTCGGCACGGCGCGGATTCCGCGGATCGGCGATCCAGCGGGAGCCGTCGAGGATGAACTTGTACGGGTAGGTGCCGTCCGGCAGCTCGACGGTCGCCCGGAAGTCGCCCGAGGCGTCGCGCACCATCTCGACCGCGCTTCCCTGCCAACCGGTGAAGCTGCCCGCGAGCTTCGCCGACCGGGCGCCTCCGGCATCCTGCGCGCGAAGCGTGACGGTGACGGTCCAGCCCGACGCGCCGCGGACGGCGCGGATGCCGGGTGCGACCTCGACGGGCGCCGATGCGGACGGGACGTCGAGCGTCGGCACTTCCGCCCCGGGCACCGTCGGTGGCGGCGCGGCCGCGAGCAAGGCGGCCGCGGCGACCGCGGGGGTGAGTGATATTCTTCGGTTCATGCTGCGCGAAGGCACCGCTGCGAGAGCCGCAAGGATAGGCGCATCCGCGGTGCGATGGACGCTGGTGTCCGCGGCGGCGCTCCTCGTGGCATGGTCGCTCTGGAGGGTCGGCGCGCGGGAGCTCCGCCGCCTGGGCGCATCCGACGGGCGCACCACGATCACGGTGCTGCACTGGTCCGGCGAGGGCGGTCCGGAGGAGGACGAGATCGTCGAGCGCTCGCTCCGCGAGTTCGAGGCCGCGAACCCCGGCCTGCGCGTCAAGCGCATCAACCCGGGCGATGCCGGCAGCTTCTACACCAAGCTGCAGACGATGATGGCCGCGGGAGAGCCGCCGGACGTGTTCTACGTCGGCAACGAGCGCATCCCGAGCTTCGCGAGCCTCGGCCTGCTCGAGCCGCTCGACCGCTTCGTGCAGGAGGACGCCGGATCGAGGGAACCCGGCGCGCTGCGGCTCGACGACTTCTACCCGCAGGTCGTGGACGCGTTCCGGTACGACGGGACGAACGCCGGGCGCGGCACCCTGTGGGGGATCCCGAAGGACTTCACGACGGTCGGCTTCTACTACAACAAGGACGTCTTCCGGAAGGCAGGCGTCCCCTTCCCGAAGCCCGACTGGACATGGGACGACTTCGTCTCGACGGCACGCGCCATCCACCGCGCGACCGGCCCGGACGGCGAGCGCTACGTCGGCGCGGAGTTCGTCACCTGGCCCGCGATGGTGCGTGCGTACCTCTTCACCGAGGGAGGCGACGCGGTGGGTTCGTCGTGGGACGACCTGCGGCTCTCCGACCCGAAGTCGATGGCCGCGCTCGAGCGCCTGCGCGCGTGGCGGCACGACGAGGAGGGGACGCTCACGAGCGGCCGCAGCAAGCTCGCCACCGGAAGCGCCGTCTTCGCGACGGGGAAGGTCGGCATGGCGGGCCCGTTCGGGCGCTGGGTGGTCCCCGAGTACCGCCGGATCAAGGACTTCGACTGGGACTTCGCCCCGCTCCCTCGCGGCAGCGAGCGCGCGAACATCATCCTCACCGTCTCGTGGAGCATCTCCGCGCAGAGCGCGCACAAGGCCGATGCGTGGAAGCTGGTGCGCTGGCTCACGAACGAGGAGGGCCAGAAGGCGCAGGCGCGGCTCGGGCTCGCGATCCCGTCGAACCGGCGCGCCGCGGAGAGCGATGCCTTCGTCGACGCCGCGAAGCCGGAGAACGACCGTGGCTTCCTCGATGCGGTGGCCGCATCGCGCGTGATCGACTGGCCGGCGAACCCGAAGTTCGAGCAGCTGCTCGGGTCGAACCTCGACGAGGGCCTGAAGACCGGCAACAAGCCCGTCGCGGAGGCCGTCGGCGACTTCGAACGCCTCTGGAAGGCCGAGCTCGCGAGCCCGCTCGGGCGCGGCGGGTTCCCGCCCGTGCCGTGGGGCGTGATCACGGCGCTCGTCGGCGTGGCGATCGCGGCGGGTGCCGCATGGGTGGCGGTCGTGCGACGCCGGGTCACGCTCCCGCTGCAGGAGGCGTCCGAGGAGCGGGCGGGCTACCTGTTCGCGTCGCCGTGGCTCGTCGGGTTCGCGGTGTTCATGGCGTTCCCCGTCGTGCTCTCGCTGGTCCTCTCCTTCAGCGGCTGGCGCGGACTGTCGACGCTCTCCGAGGCGAAGTGGGTCGGTTGGGGCAACTACGCACAGCTGCTCGCCGGAGACGCGCGCTTCTGGACGAGCGTGCGGGTCACGCTGTACTACGTGGTCGTCGCGGTGCCGCTCGGCCAGGGCCTCGCGCTGGCGGCGGCCGTCCTGATGAACCAGAAGGTCCTCGGCATCCCGTTCTTCCGCGCGGCGTGGTACCTGCCGAGCGTGCTCGCGGGCGTCGGCGTGGCGGTGCTCTGGCGCTGGGTGTTCGATTCGGACGCCGGGCTCATGAACCAGCTGCTCGGGCCGGCGATCGGCGCGCTTGACTGGGCGCTCGCGCTCGCGGGCGCCGGGCCGAGCGGGCTTGAGCCGCCGCACTGGTTCGGTAAGGACGCCGCCGTCTGGGGCGTGCCGGCGTTCGCCATCATGAACGCGTGGTTCGTCGGCGGATCGATGATGATCTACCTCGCGGGCCTGCAGGGGATCCCCGACGAGCTGAACGAGGCCGCGCAGGTGGACGGCATCGGGCGCGTGCGCCGCTTCGTCGCGATCACGCTGCCGATGCTCGGGCCGGTGATCCTCTTCAACGTGCTCATGGCGGTGATCGGCAGCTTCCAGGTGTTCACGCAGGCATTCGTGATGACGGGCGGCGAGCCCGGCGACTCCACGCGCTTCTACGTGCTCTACCTCTTCAACCAGGGGTTCGAGTACTACGAGATGGGCTACGCGTCCGCGATGGCGTGGCTGCTGCTCCTGGCGGTGCTCGCGGTGACCGCGGTGATCCTGCGCACCAGCGCGCGGCGCATCTACTACGAGGCACTCCGCAAGTGAACGGCCCGACGCGAGGCATCCTCGGCACCCTCTTCCTCTGGACCGTGCTCGTCGCGGGCACGGCGGCGTTCCTGTATCCGCTCCTCTGGATGGTCGGCGTCAGCCTGAGCACGCCCGCGGACGCGCAGGCGGCCACGGTCGAGGGCGGGTTCGCGTGGCCGTCCGACCCGCAGTGGGGCAACTACCGCGAGGCGCTCGGCCAGATCGGCTCCGACAACGCAGGCGAGCCGCTGCGCGGCTTCAAGGACGCGCTCGCCAACAGCGTGGTGGTCGCGGTGCTCGTGACGCTCGGCACCGTGCTCAGCTCGAGCCTGGTCGCGCTCGCCTTCGCGAGGATGCGGTTCCGCGGGAGCAGGCCGCTCTTCCTCGTGATGCTCGGGACGATGATGCTCCCCGGGCAGGTCACGATGATCCCGCTCTTCATCCTGTTCCGGAGCCTCGGGTGGGTGGACACGATCCTGCCGCTCGTGGTGCCGGCCTTCTTCGGGAACGCGTACTTCGTCTTCATGTACCGACAGTTCATCGCGCAGGTGCCCGAGGCGCTCCTCGAGGCGGCGCGGCTCGACGGGCTCGGCTGGCTCGGCATCTGGTGGCGGATCATCCTGCCCCTCACGCGGCCGGTCACGGCGATCACCGCGGTGTTCACGTTCATCGGCTGCTGGAACGACTTCCTCGCGCCGCTCGTCTACCTCCAGAGCGACGACCAGGCGACGCTCGCCGTCGCGCTCAACAGCTTCCGAAACCAGTACGGGGGCGTGACGAAGGTGCACCTCCTCATGGCGGCGAGCATCGTCACCATGCTGCCCTGCATCCTGCTCTTCCTCGCCGCCCAGAAGCAGTTCATCGAGGGGCTCGGCAAGGGAGCGGTGAAGGGCTGACCCGCGGCCGGCCGCGCCGGCAAGGAACAACGATGGCATCGATCGAACTCAACCGCGTCTCGAAGACCTATCCCGGCGGCGTCCGCGCCGTGCGCGAGGCGAGCCTCTCGTTCCGTGACGGCGAGTTCATCGTGCTCGTCGGCCCGTC
>JAIYBS010000332.1 GCA_027488415.1 Planctomycetaceae bacterium
CTCCCAGGCCATCGCGGCGAGCGACATGCCGCGCTCGACGTCGCCGGCGCGGACGGACTCCTCCTCGCCGTCGTCGCGGAGCGTGCCGACGAGGGCAGCGTCGTCGCTCTGCGCGGCATCGAGCTGGTAGAGCGCCTGCAGGGCGCAGCGGCGCATCGCCAGCGTGGCGGCGCCCTCGGGCAACGCGGGTCCGTCGTTCACTTCCTGATCTCCCGGCACGAGCATGCCGTCGCGACCACCGCGCGCATGGCGTCGGCGCCCTTGTTCCCGACCGCGCCGCCCGCCCGGGCGCGCGCCTGTTCGATGTTCTCCACCGTGAGCACCGCGAGGCCCACGGGCTTGCCGCGGGCCACGGAGATCCGCAGCAGCTCCTGGGTGACGGCGAGCCCGAGGTGCCGGTCGTGCACGGTCTCGCCGCGGACCACGCACCCGATCGCGACGGCGCCGTCGACGTCCGGCCGCGCGAGAAGCGCGTCGACGAGGAGCGGCAGCTCGAACGCGCCGGCGGCCTCCACCGAGCGCATGCCGGACGGGTCGCCGCCGAGGCGCGCGAACTCCTCGCGGGCGGCGCGGACCATCGACGAGGTGACGTCGGCGTGGTACGCGCTCGCGGCGATCGCCACGCGCATGCCGCGCGCGTCGGCCTGGATGTCGATGTCGGCCTTCATGAGGACGGGGCATCGTAGCAGCGCCCCCCGATACGATTGCCCCCATGCGCCCAGTCGCAGAGCGCATCCTCGACGCATTCCAGCTGACCCGGCTTTCGCTCGCCTTCGGCGCCGTGTGCGAGCTGTGGCTCGTGACGCTGCTCACCCGCGCGGACCCGCGCTACGTGCACCTGCCCGTCTACCACCTGCCGCTCTGGAAGGCGCTCGCGGCCACGGCGGTCACGGCGCTCGGGCTGTTCTCGTTCGCCGCGAGCCTCAACGACCTGCTCGACGTCCGCCACGACCGACGCTTCAGCCCCGACCGGCCGCTCGCCGCCGGGCGCATCCGCACCTCGAGCGCCGCGCTGCTTTCGTTCGGCGCGCTGATGGCCGCGGTGGTGAGCGCGAGCACGCTCGGCGAGCCGGCGCTGGTGCTCACCGTCGCGGTCGCGGCGGCCGTCATGTTCTACGACGTCGTCGGCAAGCACATCCCGGCGGTCGGCATCGCGACGATCGGCGTGGCGCACGCGGCGAACATGTTCATCCCGAACTGGTCGCTCTCCTTCACCCTGCCGGTGTGGTGGTCGATGTCGCACGCCGTGGCGATCGCGGCGAGCGTGCACCGGTTCGAGGACAAGCGGCCGTACTTCGGCACCAAGCGGATCCTCTCGCTCGTGGCGGCGTGGCTCTTCTGGTCGGTCGTGATCCTCGGCGGCGGGGCGCTCGCGTCGAGCGGCTCGCCGGGCGGCTTCTGGCCGCAGGTGGCGCGGGGCGACGAGCTCGTGGGTACCGGGCCGGTCGGCCTCGTGTGGCCGGCGCTCGCGCTGGTCGCGTTCCTGGTGCTCGTCCGCGGCAAGATCGCCGGCTCGCCCGGCCCCGTCGGCGGCGAGAAGCTCCGCCGCTACGGCGCGATGTGGCAGGCCGTCTACGCGGCCGCGTGGCTGATGGCCGCGGGCCTGCGCGCCGAGGCGCTCGGGATGGCGGTGCTCGCCGTGCTCGGGCTGCTCGCGATGACCGTCATCAAGGAAGTGAACGGCCTCAGCGGACGCCCGATCGGCTGGCGTTGAAGTAGCCTCCCGCGCGTGTCCCGCGCCGCACGAACCGCCCGCCTCGCCGCCGCGATCGCGGTCGCGTCCGCGATCGCCGCCGCCGCGCCGGCGGCCGCGCAGGTCTCGCTCGGTCCGATCACCGGCAAGAGCCTCGGCGGCTTCGTGCTGCCGACCGAGCCGGGCACCTGGCCCGTGTCGCTGCGGTCCGTGTCGGCGAACGTCTGGAAGGTCGACAGCACCCAGCGCGTCTACCTGAGCGGCCGCGTGTCGGTGCAGCTCGGCACCTACGACTTCACCGCCGAGCGCGCGGTGCTCTGGATCGAGAGGCTGCCGACCGCCAAGGGCCTGGTGACGCAGCTGGCGCTCTGGTTCCCCGAGACCATCGAGCCCACGAAGGCCGCGGGCCTCGGCGCGGGCGGCAGCAACCTGTTCGTGACGGCCGCGACCTACGGCGACGTGTCGCTCTCCGCCGTCCTCGTCGAGCCGACCGAGCCCGAGCGCAACGACGACCTCCTCCGCGCGCAGCAGCGCCTCGCGGCCTACCTCTCGGAGCTCGTGGCGAACCCGCCGGCGCTCCGGATCCTGCCCGAGGTCCTCCGCCCGCCCGCGCCGCCGCCGCCCCCGCCGCTCGCGGTCGGCGACGTCGCCCCGGCCGACCCGAGCGTGGCGGCCGCGATGGAGGCCGCCTCCGCGCCGAGCGCCGCCCCGCCGATGCGCGAGCTCCCGGCCGCGCAGGTCGCCGCGCCCGTCGCCGGCGAGGAGATCGACCGCACCTCGACCCGGCCGATCGTCGCGCCGGACAGCACCGTGGTCTTCGCCGCCGAGCAGCTCGACGTCGACGCGGACTCGGACACCGTGACGCTGACCAAGGGCGCGTCGGTCGACGTGCTGCCCCGCTTCGAGGGCGGCGCGAGCCGCGCGCTGCAGCTGCGCGCCGACCGCGGCGTCGTGTTCCTGCGCAAGGGGACGGTCGCGGGCCTCAAGGGCGGCGGCACCGAGACCTCCGCGGACAGCGTGCTCGGCGTCTACCTCGAGGGCGAGGTGTACGCGACCGACTTCCGCTACTCGGTGCGCGCGCGGCGCGCGTACTACGACTTCGCGACCAACCGCGCCAGCATGGTCGACGGCGTCCTGCGCACGCAGGACCGCAGGGGCATCCCGCTCGTCGCGCGCGCGAGGGAGCTGCGGCAGTTCTCGCAGCAGCAGTTCGAGGCGACCGACGTGCGCGTCTCGATGAGCGAGTTCTTCGAGCCCCACCTCTCGGTCGGCGCGGAGCGCGCCACGATCACGCAGGTCGAGGCGGCGGACGGCGGCACCGAGGCGCGGCTGAGCGCGCGCGACGTGACGTTCGCCGCGGGCACGGTGCCCTTCTTCTGGCTGCCGTCCTTCGAGGCCGCCGGCGAGCTGACGCCGCCGATCCGCCGCGCCGCGGTCAACTACAACGACCAGACCGGCGCGCAGATCAACACCAGCTGGGACCTGTTCTCGCTGCTCGGGATCGCGCCGCCGCCCGGCAGCGAGCTCGACCTCGTCGAGGAGGCGTTCACGAACTGGGGCGTCGGCGGCGGCGTGAGGGGCACGATCGCCGGGGCGCGCCTCGACCTGCTCGCCATCTACGACTTCCGCAACGAGGAGCAGACCTCGGCGGGCCAGTTCGTGACGGCGAGCGACTCGTTCCGCGGCACGTTCAGCGGCAGCCGCACCTTCGAGTTCTCCGACACCGCGAAGCTGCAGCTGCAGGGCTCGTACGTCACGGACGAGTCCTTCATGCAGACCTGGCGCCAGCGCGAGTTCGCGACCGGCCCGCAGCGCGAGACGAGCGCCTACCTCGTCGACGCGGGCGACCGCTCCGAGATCTCGGTGCTCCTCTCCGTGCCGACGAACGACGTGATCACCAACTCGTCGCAGCTCGCGTCGCGGCCGTACCAGGTGCGGAAGTACCCGGAGGTCGCCTACAAGCGCTGGGGCGACACGCTGTTCGGCGACTCGCTCGTCTGGCAGCAGGAGTACAGCGGAAACCTGATGGCGATCGAGTACGGGCGCGGGTCGAGCAACTCGACCGGCGTGCGATCGAACACCTTCAACCTCCTCGGCCAGCAGTACGCGCCCGGCAAGACCTTCACGCGCGACACGACCGTCGAGGACCTCTACGGATCCGAGGGCTACGCCACCGACACCATCTCGCGCCTCTACACGCGCCAGGAGCTCTCCTCGACCTTCGGCAGCGGCAGCGCGAAGGTCACCCCGTTCGCGTCGGGCTCGGCGTACGGCTACGTCGACGGCAACCCCGGCGACTACAGCGAGTACGCGGACCGCTTCCGCGCGATCCTCGCCGCCGGCTTCCGCTCGAGCGCGGAGCTCATCTCGAGCTTCGACCGCTTCGAGGTGCCGACGCTCGACCTGCACCGCATGCGCCACGTGCTGTCGCCCTACGTCAACACCTGGGCCGGCTGGAACACGACCGAGGACCTCGCCTACGCGATCTACGACCAGGAGATCGAGGCCGCGACCGGCGGCGCCGCCGTGCAGGCGGGCATCAAGCAGCGCCTGCAGACGATGCGCGGCGGACCGGGCAACTGGCAGTCGGTCGACTGGCTGACGGTCGACGTGGGCCTCGTCTGGAACGAGAGCGGCGACGACCTCGCGCGCACCTTCACCGACGGCGCGCAGTACCGGCAGAGCCCGTTCCCGCAGTACTTCGCGTGGCGACCCGAGCTCAGCCAGTGGGGCCGAAACGCCTACGCCGCCTTCACGATGGCCGCGAGCAGCTCGCTCACCTTCCGCGGAAACCTCACGTACCTGCTCGAGGACGACCTGCCCGACTACGGCGGCGGCGCCTTCGGCCTCGCGAACGCGGCCCGCGGCTCGATCGGCGCGAGCATGCAGCACAGCCAGGACGTGTCGACCTTCATCGAGTACCGCGGCATCAACAACTTCTCGCCGGAGGACATCTACCTCTCCGACGCGCTGCTCGCGGCGGGCGTGAACTACCGGATCAGCAAGGCGTACACCGCCTCGTTCATCCCGACCTACGACCTGCGCGAGGGCGACTTCCGCCTGTTCACGACGAACATCGCGCGCGAGATGCCCGACTTCACGCTGCTCGGGACCTTCGGCTACGACGCCGTCCAGGACCAGTACTTCGGCGGGCTCAACATCCGCATCGGCGCGGGCGGCAGCGCGACGCCGTCGCTCTTCAACACGGCCGCGATCGACCGCTGACGCGCACGGCGCGCGACGGCGACGCGCACGGTCACGCGCTCCGCACCATCACTCGAAGAGCTCGGTCGACCGCGCCGGCGGCTCCATGCCCAGGTGCCGGAACGCGGCGTCGGTCATGCGCCTTCCCTGCCTGGTGCGCGCGAGGAAGCCGACCTGCAGCAGGTAGGGCTCGACCACGTCCTCGAGCGTGAGGGCGTCCTCGCCGAGGCTCGCGGCGATCGCCTCGAGGCCGGCCGGCCCGCCCCGGTAGGTGGTCGCGAGCGTCCGGAGGTAGCGGCGGTCGAGCTCGTCGAGGCCGAGCGCGTCGACGCCCTCCAGCGCGAGCGAGTCGTCGACCGTCTTCCCGTCGAGCCGGCCGCCGGCGCGGACCGCCGCGAAGTCGCGCACGCGCCGCAGCAGGCGCAGCGCCACGCGCGGCGTGCCGCGGCTGCGCTCGGCGACGGAGCGCAGCGTCGCCGCGGGCACGCCGTCCATGCGCATCAGCCGCGCGGCGCGCGCGAGGATCGAGACCACGTCGTCCACCGGGTAGAACCCGAGGTTGTGGACGATGCCGAAGCGCGTCCGGAGCGCCTGCGTCAGCAGTCCCGCGCGGGTGGTCGCCCCGATCAGCGTGAACGGGCGCAGGCCGATCGTCACCACCTTCGAGTGCATCCCGCTGTCGACGGTGAAGTCGATGCGGAAGTCCTCCATCGCCGGGTAGATGTACTCCTCGACCGCCGTCGGCAGCCGGTGGATCTCGTCGATGAAGAGCACGTCGTGCGCCTCCATCTTGGTGAGCGTGCCGATCAGGTCCGCGGCCTTGGTGAGCGCCGGGCCGCTCGTCACGTAGGCGCGCGTCCCCATCTCCGCGGCGATCACGTGCGCGAGCGTGGTCTTGCCGAGTCCCGGCGGGCCGTGCAGCAGGACGTGCTCCATCGGCTCGCCGCGGCCCTTCGCGGCCTCGATCGCGATGCGCACGCGCTCGATCAGGTCGCGCTGGCCGACGTACTCCTCGATGCGCCCGGGACGGAGCGCCCCCGTCGCCTGCTCGGCGTCGGCGGCCTGCTCGGCGGCGGAGACGATTCGTTCGCGTGCCATGGTCGGCCGACGGCGCGGGCCGTCAGAACTGCACGACCGGCGCGTTGCGCTGCGAGGCGTCGTCGACCTGGAAGAAAGGCATGTCCTGGAAGCCGAAGAGCCGCGCGACGAGGAGCGCGGGGAACTGCCGCGCCATCGCGTTGTAGCCCTCGGCCGCGCCGTTGTAGCCGCCGCGCGCGCCGGCGATGCGGTTCTCGATCTGCGAGAGCTCGCCCTGCAGCTGCAGGAAGTTCTGGTTCGCCTTGAGGTCCGGGTACGCCTCGGCCACCGCCATCAGGCGGCCGAGCGCGCCGGTGAGTCCCTGCTCGGCCTGCAGGCGCTCCTCCATGCTCATGTTCGGGCGCACCGCCGCGGCGCGCGCGGCGATCACGTTCTCGAGCGTCTGCTTCTCGTGCGAGGCATATCCCTTCACGGTGCTGACGAGGTTGGGCACCAGGTCGTGCCGGCGCTTCAGCTCCACGTCGATTCCGCTGAACGCGCCCTGCGCCGCGATGCGCCCGCGCGTGAGCGAGTTGTAGACGCCGACGCCCCACAGGACGGCGACGATGAGCACGATCGCGAGACCCCCGACGATCACCAACCCGAAAAGAAGCGGACCCATGGCGAATTCCTCCTCGCGCGGCGCTGCCGCGACGCCATCACGATACCGAAATCCGTACCCGGTTAAGTATGCACCAATTGCCTCCGGCAATTGGTGCATACTTAACCGGGTACGGATTTCGCGAGTCGCAGCACCGCGTCGAACTCGGCCTTGGTCACGGGGGTGACGCTCAGCCGGTTTCCCTTCTGGAGCGCGACCATCGCCCTGAGCGCGGGCGCGGCGCGGAGCTCCTCGAGCGTCACGACCCTCGCGAACCGCTCTGCGAAGCGCAGGTCGCGCATCAGCCAGCGTGGCTCGTCCCGCTTCGAGGCCGGGTCGTGGTACTCGCTCTTGGCGTCGAACTGGGTCGGATCGGGCTTCGCCGCGCCGACCACCTCGGCGACGCCGGCCACGCCCGTCGGCTCCGCGTTCGAGTGGTACACGAGCACGCGGTCGCCGGGCTGCATGCCGTCGCGCATGAAGTTCCGCGCCTGGTAGTTGCGCACCCCCTCCCAGCCCGTCACGCGGTCGCGCTTCAGGTCGTCGATGGAATACACGTCGGGTTCGGTCTTGCAGAGCCAGAAGCCGGCCATGCGTCGAGGATATGCTCGAGGCCGATGATCGCCGCGGCCGCATGCGCCCTGCTCGCGCTCGCCCAGGCGCCCGGCACCGCGCCGGCGCCGGTGCCGCCGCCCGCGCCCGACCGGCCCGCCCACGGCGAAGGCTCGAACCCCGACGTCGACCGGCGCGATGCGAGCCGCGCAGCCCGCGAGGAGGAGCTCGTCTCGGACCTCGTGCCGAAGCCGATCTCGCCCGAGGCGATCCGCGCGATGGCGATCGAGCTCGGCGCCGCGAAGGGGCCGTCCGAGGCCATCGACGCCCTGATCGCGCAGTACGACTCGCAGGCCGCGAAGGAGCACGCCCGCGCGATGCTCCAGGTCCGCGGCCGGCTCGGCGCCGGCTACCGCGCCGCGGTCGCCACCGGGACGCTCGACCAGGTGCCCGGGCCCGAGCTCTCGGCGCTCCTCGAGGCGAGCGCCGCGTGGCGCCGGACCCTCGCGGCGGCCGACGACTCGCTCCTGCGGCGGATCGCCCTGATGCGCACCACCGACGCCACGCGCTGCGCGGGAGTGCTCGCCTACGAGCGCGCCGTGGAGCGCGACGACGTCCCCGCGTGGGACGCCGGCGCGGCGCTTCGGCTTCCCGACCTCCTCGACGAGGCCCGGATCGCGCCCGACGAGCGCCGGCGCATCGAGGACGCGCTCGAGAAGCACTGGGCGGCCATCGCGGGGGCGATCGCGGCACGGCGCGCGGTGATCGCCGAGGCGGACCTCGAGCGCGCGCGGCTGCAGGAGTCGTGGGGCCCCGCGTGGCAGCTCACCGCCACCGAGCAGGTGAGCGACGAGCGCCTGCGCCAGCTCGACAAGGTCAGCGCGCGCGAGCGCGCGACCGAGGTGCCGCTGCGCGACGCGAACCGCGCCGCCGCGGCCGCGCTCCTGCGGATGCTCGTTCCCGAGGCGGCCGACCGAGTGCGCGACGCCGCCGACCGCACGCTGTGGCCCTGGCTCTTCGAGGCCGAGCGATCGCTTGCCGATGCCGTCGCCCGCGTCACGGCGGACGCGGGCCACGCGTACGGCGACCCGCTCGCGGCGATGCTGCACGAGCTCGACGTCCGCCTCGCGGCCACGCGGCGCGAGCTCGGCAAGCGCGCGTCGCGGGCCGAGGAGCTCGGCACGATCGTCGCGGCCGCCGAGTCCGGCGCGCCCGCGTCGGAACTCGTGCCGCTGCTCGAGGCCCAGGTTCGCCTCCACGAGCTGCTCCTGCGGCGCCTGCGGCTCGTGACGGACGCGGCCGTGCGCATGCAGCAGGCCTGCGCCGCCGACCCGCGCGCGAAGTCCCTGCTCGACGAGCGCGTGGACTCGGCCCGGGCCCGCTCACGGGCGATCGCCTGGGAGATGCGCGGCATCGCGTCGCGACTCGCCGAGCTCAACGCGCCGATCCCGGAGGGCGTCCCGATTCCCGAGGAGCCCGCGCCCGGCGTCCCCGCCGGACGCTGATCGTCGCTCAGTTCCAGCTCTCGCCGCGGGGCCACTCGTCGCTGCGCTGCCTTTCGCACAGCGCGACCAGCCGGTCGAGCTCCGCGATCGCGTCCCGCACGATCTCCGCGCGGCGGATCGGGTCGCGCTCGGCGAGCAGCCGGTACCGCTGCTCCGAATCGCGCACGAGGGCGAATCCCGCGACCTCGATGGCCGCGTGGGCGGGCAGCCCGGGCCGCGCAAGCCAGTCGAGCACGTGCCGGGTCACCTCGATGCGGGAGAGCCGCGGGCGCGACAGCAGGCCCTCGATCGCCGCGCGTGCCTGCCGCATCGCGGGGCGCGGCCCGCCCGGGCGCTCCATCGGAACGAGCTCCGCCATCCGGTACATGCGCTGCCCCTCCGGCTCGTGCATCGCGAGGATCCGCGCGCGCGCGACGCCGTGCAGCACGATCTCGTGGCGTCCATCGGGAAGGCGGCGGTGCTGAACAACGCGGCCGACGCACACCACCGGCCGAAGCGGCGGCGCATCGAGCGGACCGTCGTCGTCCCCGCGGGCGGCGATCGTCGCCATGGCGATCGGAGCCGCGTGCGCCAGGTCCGCGGGCGTCGCGTCACCGAGCGCGTCCTCGACCATCTGCCGGTAGCGCGGCTCGAAGACGTGCAGCGGCTGCAGCGCGTGGGGCAGCAGCGTCGCGGCCCCAAGCGGGAACAGCGCGACCGGCTGCGAGTAGTCGACCTCGTCGGCGTCGAACACGCCCTGATCCTAGGCTCGCCGCGCCCCGCTCACGGGGAGCGCGTGCGGAGCTCGAGCGCGCCCTCGCCCTGCTCGCGCCGGATGTCCCGGCGCCGCGCGACCGTCTCGCGCCACGCGCCGACGACGCCGAGCCGCCCGACGGTCGCCACCGCCGTCGACCCGAGCAGGTCGCACTCGGCCACGGGGACCGTGCCGTCGGAGTGGACCTTCATGCGACGCCAGAGCTCGCGCCGCTGGCTTCGGAGCGGGTTCGACCCGTCCGCGAGCCGATCCGGCGCGACCTGCAGGTCCTCACCCAGGAACGCCGTCGGCGGTGCCTCGAGCACCGCGGTGCCCAGTCTCCCCCACTCCTGCCAGAACGCCGAGAGGTCGGCCACGGTGGTCGCGCGCCGCTGCATGCGCGGCACCACGAAGGGCAGCCCGAAGAGATCGACGTCCGCGCCGCCCGGCGCGCGCCGGAGGTCGAGCAGGCGCCGCACGTTCGAGACCGCCTCGTCGTAGCGGTCGAAGCCCATGGTCTCGCGGTAGGTGTGCGCGCACGCGGCGTGCAGCTCGACGCTCACCACGTCCACGCCGGCCTCGACCATCGCCTCGATCGCGCCCGCGGGAGCGAGCAGCTCCGTGCGCACGTGCACCGCGCGCACGCCCGCCTGCTTCGCCATCCGGATGCACTCGGGGAGCTCGGCGTGGCGCATCGGGTCGCCGAGGCCGGCGAAGGTCACGACGACGTCGCGCGCGTCGGACACCTGCGTGAGGATCCGCTCCATCATCGACCGCGTCATCGGCACGCGCTGGATCGTGCCGTAGCGGTGCGGGCTCGAGATCCCGTTGGCGAACCGGCCGGTGCAGAGCTCGACCAGGAGGTGCTGCGGCGCGAAGGTCGGGAGCGCCGCGTACTGCCGCTCGAGCGCGGCGACCACCTCCGCGGCGCCCGGATACTCGCCGCCGTGCTCGGGAAGGATCGGCTCGATGCCGCGCCGCATCCGCAGCTTGGCGCGCGGCGAGTCGAAGATCGCGCGCACGGTGGCGATGCGCGCCGCGAACGGCGCGTGCACCACCCACCGCGGCGCGCTCCGGAGGTCGTAGTTCCACTTGCCTCGCAGGCCGGCCATCGCGCCGACGGTCGCGCCCGCGCCCCGATCGGCGAGGAACCGCAGCGCGTCGACGCCGGCCGCGCACGGCGACAGCCCGGGCGGCGCGTCGCCGAACACGACCCCGCGCCGGCCGACGGCGTCGAACCTGCCGGCCACGTCCTCGATGCCGGCGGGACCCGTCACGAGGACGAGCGGCCAGTCGCCGCCGACGACGACGGCCCCGTCGAGCCGGCGCGCCTCGAGGCACGCCGCGAGCGCGCGCGGCGCGAGCATCTCGTCGAACACGGTCGTGCCGCCGATCCCGCCGCCCCACATCGAGTCGCACCACAGCCGGCTCGCCGCGATCGCGGCATGCTCGGTGCCTCGCAGCGGGCATGCCGCCGCCTCCACCTCGACCGGCACGCGCGCATGCACGGCCGCGACGATCGGCCGCAGCGCGGCGGGATCGTCCGTCAGCACGATCACCCGCTCGACGCACCGCGCGCTCGCGACCCGCTCGATCGTCCGCGCGAGCACCGGCCTGCCGCCGAACTCGCTGTCGAGGTGGCGCGGGACGCCCGTGCCGCCGCGGTCCGCCTCGGCGACCACGATCGCCGTGATCGGCCGCGACTCGCGCAGGACCGGCTCGGCCACGGAGGGAAGCGCCACGCTGCGAGCCCGGGCGCGCCCGGGCGGCAGCGGCAGCGGCCGCCTCACCACTGCATGGCGCACGAGGACCTCCGCCAGCGGCATCTCGAGCGCCTCCGGCACCGCGCCCGCGCCCGAGTCGATCACGCGCAGCCCCGCCTCGCGGTCGGCGCTCACGAACGCGCGCACGCGGCGCATCGCCGCGTCGTGGAACTCCCGGCGCTGCATGCCGAGCCGCCACTCGAGCGTCGCCAGCGTGAGGAACGGGTTCAGCTGCGCGCTCCACGCCGAGTCGAGCGCGGTCCCGCGCGCATGCCACACGCCGTCGAGACCGAGCGGGTCGACGCCGACCAGCGCCACCGGATCGCACCCGACGTGCCGCAGCAGCCGGTGCGCGCGCTCCTCGGCGCGCCCGGCGCCGAGCGAGCCGTACTGCTCGGACTCGCCGCCGCCCTCGCCGCTCAGGCGCAGGTGCCCGTCCCACCACCGCCGGACCGCGGACTCGAGCACCGCGGGCGCCACGAGGGTCGTCCCGGCAAGCAGCCCTCCCGGCAGCTGCCCGAGGATCGCCTCGAGGTCCGGCTCGTCGACGCCGAGCACGGCCGCGTCCGGAGCGATGCCGGCGGCAGCGAGCGGCCGGAGCGCGCCGGCCGTGCACGCGAGCACGTACTTCGTGCGGCGTCGCTCGTCGCGGAGCGCGTCGATCGCGGACGCGAGCGACGGTCCCTCGGCGACGAGGATGCCGAGCGAGCCCGCGCAGGCGCCGCTCAGCTCGGCGATGCCGGCGCTCGCGGTGGACGTCTCGGTGGCTGCCACGACGGCTAGGCTACGGAGACCGACCCGCCGGCGCGACCGCCGGACGCCCGCATGGATCCCGAGCTTCCCTCGTCGCCGCTCCTGACGCGCCTCTTCGCCGAGAGTCCGTGGACCGCCGCGTTCCCGCTCCTCGTCGTCGCGGCCGCCCTCGCCTGGTGGGGTTCCCGCAGCGACCGCGTCCGCCCGATCCTCGCCGCTGCCGGGCTGGTCCTCGCCGCGGCGGGCATCCTCGCGATCGCCGCGCTCCGGACGTCGCCGGGCGAGCATGCCGCGGAGACCGTGCGCGCCCTCGTCGACGCGGCCGAGCGCGCGGACATCGACGGCCTGCGCGCGCGGTTCGCGCCCGACGCGTCCATGCACTACGGGAGCCCGCAGGCGCCGGGCGACGACCTCGACGCGATCATGCGCGCCGCCGAGTCGCTCCGCGGCAGGCGCCGCATCGAGTCGAACGCGATCACCGAGCTCGCGATCGCCACGCTCGGCCCGGACCGCGGCGCGGTCACCCTCGGCTGCCGGACCGAGGTCGCCTCGGGCTTCGGCCCGATCCCGACGCGCTGGTGGATCGAGGTGCGGCGCATGCCTGACGGCCGCTGGCTCATCGACCGGCTCGCGTGGCTTCGTCTCCTGAACCAGGTCCCCGACCGCGGCGCGCTCTGACGGCGCCCGCGGCTCGCCCGGCCCGCTCGCGGCCGATCAGCCGCGGACCGCGGACGCCAGCACCTCGAGCGCACGCGCGATGCCCGCGGAATCGACGTCGAGGTGCGTGACCGCACGGACGCGGTGCGGGTCGAGCGCGATCATCCGCACGCCGCGCGACTCGAGGCGCGCGCACAGCTCGGGACCGTCGCAGATCCCGCGGTCGACGTCGAAGAAGACCATGTTGGTCGGCGTCGCACCGGGCTCAACGATCGGTCGCAGCCCGCCGATCGCGGCGATGCCGCGCGCGAGCGAACGGGCGTTCGCGTGGTCCTCCTCGAGGCGCGCCACGTGGTGCTCGAGCGCGTAGAGCGCCGCGCCCGCGAGCATGCCGCTCTGGCGCATGCCGCCGCCGAACATCTTCCGGAAGCGCCGCGCGCGCAGGATGAACCCGGCGCTCCCGACGAGCGCGCTGCCGACGGGGCAGCCGAGGCCCTTCGAGAAGCACACGCTCACCGAGTCGGCGTGCCGCGCGAACGCATCGGGCCCGTACCCGCCCGCGACGCAGGCGTTGAAGAGCCGCGCGCCGTCGACGTGCACGTGCAGGTCGCGCGCGCGCGCCTCGGCGGC
>JAIYBS010000372.1 GCA_027488415.1 Planctomycetaceae bacterium
CGTTGTCCGCGGCACCGGCCACCGCGAGCGCGAGCACGGCGACCCACGCCTGGGTCGCGAGGCCGAAGCCGATGGTCGCGGCGGCGAAGATCGCGACGCTCCAGAGCAGCACCGGGCCGGCGCGCCGGAAGTCCGGCCGGAAGGCGAGCACGCCCGCCATCACGAGCGCGCCGACGTACGGCGACGCGCGGAGGATGCCGAGCATGAGCGGCCCGCCGCCGAGGATGTCGGTGGTGATCTGCGGCAGGAGCGCCGTCGCGCCGCCGAAGATGACCGCCAGCATGTCGAGCAGGATCGCCCCGAACACAGGCCGCTCGCCCCACATGTGGCGGATCCCGGCGAGCATCGCCTCGACGGAGGGCGCGTGCGTCCCGCGCGGCGCGGCGCGCGGCGTGGTCGACGCGACCGCCGCCGCGAAGACCGCGCACGCGACCGCCGTCACCAGGTACACGGGCCACATCGCCGGCAGCATGTCGATCAGCTGCCCGGCGAGCAGCGGTCCCGCGATCGCCGCGAACTGGAAGATGCCGCTCTGGTACGTGACCACGTTCTGGAAGATCGACTGCGGCGCGATCAGCGGCAGGTAGCTCTGGCGCGCCGGCCCGTTGAACGCGCGCACGCAGGCGCTCGCCACCAGCAGCAGGTAGTAGCCCCAGACGGGCGCCTCGTAGAGCGAGAGCAGCGAGAAGCCGACCGCGATCGCGGCGAAGCCGGCCTGCGTCATCGCCACGATCGTCTTCCGGTCGCGCGTGTCCGCGTAGTGGCCCGCGTAGAGCGCGAGCGCCACGACGGGAAGCGCGCGGCAGAGGCCCATGATCGCGAGCGCCATCGGGTCGTGGGTGCGCTGCCACACCTCCCACGCGACCGCCATGTTCATCACCTGCAGGCCCGTCGAGCCGACCAGGAACCCGGTCGCGAAGCGTCGGTAATCCGGCACGCGCAGCGCCGCCAGCGGGTCGTGCTTCTCGGGCGGCGTTTCCTTGCGGCTGTGGGACACGGGGGATCGCGAAGGCTACCTCCGACGGGCGATTCGAGTCCTCCCGGGTGCCTATCCTGCTCGCCCCCCGCGCCCGCGGGGGCGAACCCCCACCGCAAGGACCACGACCATGCGCATCGCGCTCGCCGCCGGCGACGGAATCGGACCCGAGATCATGGACGCCACCCTGGGCCTCTTCGCGGCCGCGGGCGTCACGAGGCACGTCGAGTTCGTGCCCGCCGAGATGGGCGCGTCGGTGTTCGCCGCCGGGAACACCCGCGGCATGACCGACGCCGCGGTCCGCACGGTCGAGGAGTGCGGCATCCTGTTCAAGGGCCCGATGGAGACCCCGAAGGGCGGCGGCGGCAAGTCGATCAACGTGACCGCGCGCAAGATGTGGAGCGCGTACGCCAACTACCGGCACTTCCGCACCCTGCCCGGCGTGCAGACGCCGTTCTCGCACCTCGACCTCAACTTCGCGATCGTGCGCGAGAACGTCGAGGACACCTACGGCGGCGTCGAGCACCGGCTCTCGGACGACGTGATGACCGGCAAGCGGATCATCACCGCGCCCGGAAGCGACGCCGTGCTCCGCTTCACCTTCGAGACCGCGAGGCGCATGGGGATCGATACCGTGCACTGCGGCCACAAGGCGAACATCATGAAGATGACCGACGGCCTCTTCCTCGAGCGCTTCAAGGCGCTGGCCGCCGAGTACCCGGGCATCCAGACGGGCGACGTGATCGTCGACGCGCTCTGCATGAACCTCGTGATGAGGCCGCAGCAGTACAAGATGGTGGTCCTCACCAACCTGCAGGGCGACATCGTCAGCGACCTCGCCGCGGGGCTCGTCGGCGGCCTCGGCTTCGCGCCGAGCGCGAACATCGGCCGGAACATCTCGATCTTCGAGGCCGTGCACGGCACCGCGCCCGACATCGCCGGCAAGGGGCTCGCGAACCCGACCGCGCTCGTCCTCTCGGGCCTCATGATGCTGCGCCACGTCGGCCTCGTGAGCCAGGCGGCCACGATCGAGAACGCGCTGCTGGCGGCGCTCGAGAGCGGCGTGCACACCGGCGACTTCGGCGACCGGTCGAAGCCCTCGGTCGGTACGACGGAGTTCACGAAGGCGATCGTCGACCGCCTCGGGCAGGAGCCGCGCACCGTGAAGCCCGTCGCGACCGGCGGCACCGACACCGTGACGTTCCGCGTGCCGCCGAAGCCCGAGGAGCCGACCGTGATGCACACGTTCCGGGGCCTGCGCAAGGAGGTCGCCGGCATCGACGCGTACCTCGACGCGGAGCACCCCGCGGGCGAGACCGCCGCGCGGCTCGAGCGCACCTGCGAGGGAACGCCGTTCCGCCTCACGCTCATCTCCTGCCGCGGCACGCAGGTGTGGCCGCGCGGGTCCGCGTTCACCGAGTGCGTCGACTACTGGCGCGCGCGGTTCGAGCTTCGCGAGGACGCGTCCGCCCACCAGGACGACGCGGTCGAGCTGCTCCGGAAGGTCGCGTCCGGGTTCACCGTCAGCCAGTACGAGCTGCTCCGTACCTTCGACGGCGTGCGCGGCTGGACCCTCCCGCAGGGGCAATGACCCACGATGGATGCGGATGACCGCCAGCCACGGCCGGAGCTCGAGAGGCGGAAGCCGTTCCTCGCCGGGCTCCTGACGCCCGCGCAGCGGGCCGCGGCGGCGCTCCGGCTGGACGCCGACTGGACGCTCGTCCTCAGCGCCGCGGCGCTCGGCGTCGCGATCGCGTTCGCCGCGCTTGCCTTCATCCTCCCGATCCGCTGGGCGGAGCACGCGCTCGAGGCGGCGCTCCGCGGCGGCCGAGACGCGGGCGCGCTCGTCGCGGCCGTCGCGCCGGTGATCGGCGCGATCGGCACCGTCATCGTCTACCGGCTCGTGCCGATGGCCGCGCGCGGGCACGGCGTGACGCAGGTGCTCTACGCGGTGCACCGGATGAACTCGCGGCTCCCGGTGAAGCTCGCGCTCCGCCAGTGGATCGCCTCGACGCTCACGATCGTCTCCGGCGGCAGCGCGGGGCCCGAGGGGCCGATCGTCACGATCGGCGCCACGATCGGCTCGAACGCGGCGCGCCTCGGCGGCCGGCCCACGCCGTCGACCACGAGCACGCTGCTCGGCTGCGGTGCGGCGGCCGGCCTGTCGGCGGTGTTCGCCGCGCCGCTCACCGGGATCTTCTTCGCGGTCGAGGTCGTGCTGCGCGACTTCTCCGCGCGCACCTTCGCGCCGATCGTCGTCGCGAGCGTGCTGTCCTTCGCCACGGTGCAGAGCGTCCTCGGCCCGGTCGACTCGCTCTTCGGCCCGGCGGCGCGCGAGGTCGGCCCGAGGCTCTCGGGCGTCACCGTCGGCCTGGTGCCGTTCTTCGGCCTGCTCGCGGTGGCGGTCGCCTTCGCCGCGGTCTTCTTCATGCGCTCGCTCGAGGTCATCGAGCGCACCTTCGCCGCGCTGCCGATCCCGCGCTGGGCCAAGCCGATCCTCGGCGCGACCATGCTCGGCGCGGGCGGCGCGGCGTGGGTGTGGACGCACCGCGAGTCGCCGCTCCCGCCGTTCTTCGGAAGCGGCTACTGGGTGGTCAAGGACCTGATCGAGCACGCGGGCACCACGGCACCCACCGTCGCGGGCGCCGGGATCCTCCTCGTCTGGTTCGTGAGCAAGGCCTTCGCCACCGCCACCACGCTCGGCTCGGGCTCCGCGGGCGGCCTGTTCGCGCCGGCGCTCGTGTGCGGCGCGATGATCGGCGGCGCGCTCGCGGAGGCGCTCCGCGCCGCCGGCATCGAGTCGACGCCGGCGCCGGAGCTCGTGCTCGCGGGCATGGGCTGCATGGTCGCGGCGACCACCCACGCCCCGCTCGCCGGCGCGATGCTCGTCTACGAGCTCTGCCGCCAGGAGTCGGTGATCCTCCCGGTGCTCCTCGCGACGGTCGTCTCGACCCTCGTCTGCCGCTCGATGCACCCGCTCAGCATGTACACCGCGGGGCTCGCGATGCTCGGCGTCCGCCAGGGCGTGATGGCCGACCTCTCAGCGATGCGCCGCATGACCGTGCGCCAGGCCGGCCACCTTCCGGGCGCCGCGCTGCTCGACGGCGCGCCCGGCACGGCGCTCATCGAGCTCGCCGAGCGGCACGGCGTGCTCGACGCGGTCGTGGTCGACGTCGACGGCCGCTACCGCGGCACGATCACCGCGCGCGAGCTGCAGTCGGCGCTCCTCAACCGCGAGGCGCTCGCCCTCACGACCGCCGCCGACCTGATGCGCACCGACGTGCCCTCGACGCACGAGGACGAGTCGATGGAGGTCGCGTTCCAGAAGCTCACCGCGAAGGACGTCGACGCGATTCCCGTCGTCGAGCGCGGCACGCGCCGCCTGCTCGGCGTCCTCACCCGCGAGCGCCTGATGCAGGCGTACTCGGACGAGATGGCGCGGGACGCGTGATGATCGCCATCGCCGCGCAGCAGCCGGCGAGCACGAGGAAGATCCGGTTGCTCGGGAGCCCCGCCTGGCGCAGCGCGAGGAACAGCGCGCTCCCGACGCCGCCCATCACGAAGCTGAGGCCGTTCGCGGTGCCGAGCACGCGGCCGCGCGCGTCGTCCGGCGCGAGCGCCTGCAGCGCCGACTGCAGCGGGATGATGTAGAAGCCGGCCACGAGCCCGCTCGCCGCGAGCAGCGCGGCGGTGATCCCGAAGCTCGGCGGCGCGAGCCCCATCGCCGCGAACCCGAGCGCGAGGCCCGCGGCGCCCGCCGTCACGAACGCGCGCCTCCGGTGCGGCGCGTCGAGGTACGCCGCGACCACGCAGCCGGTGCCGATCGACACCGCGAGCGCGGCCATCAGGTACGAGGTCTCGTCGTCGGCGATGCCGAGGAACGCGGAGTAGTCGGGCAGGATCAGGAGCACCGTCGCCGCCACGAAGTAGAAGAACGTCCAGGCGAGCGCGGTCGCGAGGAGCGGGCCGCGCGCCATCTCGCGGATCGTCGCCACGTAGGTGCGGAACGGGTTGAGGTCGACCGGCAGCCCCGGGTTCTGCGGCGCGAGCCGCGGCAGCGTCAGGCACGTCACGAACCCGAGCGCCACCGCAGCGCACATCGCGATGCCCGGCAGCCACGCCGAGTCGCCCGCGGGCGCGCCGTCGACGAACCCGCCCTTCCAGCGGTGCGCGACGATGCCCGCCACCAGCATGCCGACGATCACCGCGACGTTCGTCGACATGTTGACGATCCCGTTCGCGCGCGCGAGCTGGTCCTCGTCGACGAGCTCGGCGATCATCCCGTACTTCACCGGCCCGAAGAACGCGCTCACCGTCGAGAACGCCGCGAGCGCCGCGAGCGCGCCCCACGCCGAGCCGCGCGCGAACTCGAACGCCGTGAACGCAGCGACCGCGAGCGACACCGTCTTCAGGACGACCGTCACGCGCGACTTCGAGTGCCGGTCGGCGATCCGTCCGCCGAAGGCGCTCAGCAGGATGAAGGGCAGCACGAAGACGAGCCCGACGATCCCGTTTCCGCCCGTGCCGAAGGCGTGCTCCCACGGGGCACCGAACGCCACCGCGAAGGAGAGCGTTCCCTTGATCACGTTGTCGCTCGCCGCCTCGAAGAACTGCGTCGCGAGCAGCGAGACGAACCCGCGGTTCCACAGCCCGCGCGGCGCGGCGGCGCTCACTTGCCTGCCTCCGGGCGCGTCACCCGCGGCTCCGGGCGACCGGCGCCCGGGTTCCACGGCTTCGCAGGCTGCACGAAGGCGCGCCGCACGGCGACCGGGGCCCTCGGCCGGCCGGTCGACTCGTCCGCGATCTCGCCGCGCTCGATCGCGAGGATCGCCTCGGCGCCCTCGACGGCCTCGCCGAACGCGCAGTACTGGCCGTCGAGCCGCGCGGTCTCCTCGCGCGTGAGGGCCACGAACCACTGGCTGCCCGCGCTGTCGGGCCAGTCGTTGCGCGCCATCGAGACGACGCCGAAGTCGTGCGGCAGCGCCGACGGCTCGAGCATGATGTCGTACCCCGGCCCGCCGTCGCCGGTGCCGGTCGGGTCACCGCCCTGGATCACGAACGGCCGCCCGCCCCGGCCCTTCGGCACCACGCGGTGGACGATCGTGCCGTCGTAGAGGCCCTGCGAGGCGAGCTGCACGAAGTTCCGCGCCGTCGCCGGCGCCATGTCGGGCCTCATCGCGAATCGGATCCGACCGGCATCAGTCTCGAAGACGACGTCCTGGTCGACATCGACCCGGAACCCGCTGCGCGGCGCGGGATCGGACTTCTCCCACGACTTCGACGCGGCCGCGTGCGCGGCGTTCGAGGGGTCGAGCAGCCGGTCGCCCCAGCCGATCACGCGGGTGAACTTCGTCGTGCCGTCGGGCCGCAGGTCGCTCATCGTCCGGATCGTCGGCCGGACCTCGAGCGGCGTCACGACGACGGGTGCGTCGGTCGGCACGCCGGCGACGAGCGCCTGCACGCGCACCGCGGCAGGAACGGAGCGCAGCGCGGGAAACGACGCGGCCAGGTCGACCTCGCCGGCCGCGACCTCGGCCCGGCCGAGCTCCTTCCCCGACGAGTCCATCAGCACGATCGCGCACGGCGAGGCCACGCGCACCGGGATCGCGCCCTGCATCGACGCGAAGGGCCGACCGGGGATCGGCTCCAGCTGCAGCGCGAGCGCGACCATCACGGGGACGAGGGCGGCGGGCATGCCGCAGTATGTCCCGTGCCGTACATTCCCGCCACCGATGCCCGAACCCGTGATCGTCGTCTCCGGCCTCCCCCGCTCCGGCACGAGCCTCGCGATGCAGATGATCCACGCGGGCGGCATCGCAGCCGTCACCGACGGGGAGCGCACGAGCGACGAGGACAACCCGCGCGGCTACTTCGAGTTCGAGCGCGTCAAGCAGCTCAAGTCCGACAAGGCCTGGCTCGACGGCGCGGCGGGGAAGGTCGTCAAGGTGATCCACCTCTTGCTGACCGAGCTGCCCGACGACCGTCCGTACCGGGTGGTCTTCATGCGCCGCGACCTGCGCGAGGTCGTCAAGAGCCAGGCGACCATGCTCACCCGGAGCGGCCGCGCCGGCGGGGGCCTCGCCCCGGACCGCCTGATCGCGATCTACGAGCAGCAGCTGAAGGCCGTCGAGGGGTGGCTCGCCGCGCGGCCGAACTTCCAGACGCTCGACCTCTCCTACGCGGACCTGGTGGCCTCCCCGCAGGCAGGGGCAGCCCGGCTCAACGCCTTCCTCGGCGGCCGCCTCGACGAGGCCGCGATGTGCGAGGCCGTCGACCCGGCCCTGCACCGCAACCGCGCGGGGTGAACCCCGCGACAGACCCGGCCCAAAAACGAGCAAACCGAAGGCTGAAACCTTCGGTCTGCTCGGAGTCGGGGTGACAGGATTCGAACCTGCGGCCTCTTGCTCCCGAAGCAAGCGCTCTAGCCAAGCTGAGCTACACCCCGCCGATTCCGCTTCCGCGGCGAGTCCGGAGAGGATAGCGACTTGCGCCGCCATCCGCTCGGAGCCGTACGCGCCCGAGAACCGAGCCAGTTCGACGGCAGAATCCGGATGGATGCATCCATTTCCGGATAATCAAAAGTTGTCACTGAAGGAACCGGGGCTAG
>JAIYBS010000084.1 GCA_027488415.1 Planctomycetaceae bacterium
CTGTCTCTACTGCCCGAGCCACCACGGCGAGCACAACCTCGAGCGGTACGCGAAGGCGTACCAGGACGAGGCCAACACGCAGATCTTCACGAACTACCACTACGCCGGGCACCGCGAGGTGCGCCAGGGCCGCGCCGATACCGGCGCGCCGATCACGCTCGACGCGAGCCCGCAGGTGCTGCTCCTCACCGACGGCCTGCGCATGCGCTCGGACTTCAACCACGTGACCGGGCTCAACCGCCTCTTCACGGACCTCAGCGTCTCGTGGTGGGCGGACGAGGGAAACTGGCTCCGGCTCCAGCTGCCGGAGTCCGACCTCATCGCGTCGCTCGACAGCTCCGCGGCGCAGTACCAGCAGATCTGGGCGACGGTCTCGGAGGAGTGACCGCGCCGCGGCGCGCGGCCGACGGCAGGACGCCCGCCGGACAGACGATCACCGGCGCGAGGAACCCTCGATGCGGAACGCGCCGACCTGCGCGCGGTGCTCGCTCATGCCGAGGTCGGCCGTTCGGTACGAGTCCCACGCGAGCCGCGGCCCGACGAGCATCGCGTCGATCCGGAAGAACGCCCACGGCCGCCGATAGGTGCAGAGCCAGCCCGCCGCGCGCCACGGCGGCGCCGACCGGTGATCCGGCGCGATGACGCGCTCCACGACGCTCCCGGGCGTCGCGTTGAGATCACCGAGCACGATGTCCGGTTCGGCGGGCAGCCGGATCGAGGCGCGAAGCTCCGCGAGCGCGGCCGCCACGCGCCCGCGCGCGAGCCGCGGCTGCGAGGGCAGGTCCACGGCCAGGATCCGGATCGCGTCGCCCGACGGGGCACGTACCTCGAACCACGCCAGCCAGATCGCGCCGATCCCGGGCGGCGATGCCGACCCGAGGATCCGTGCGTCGAGGATCGGAAGCCTCGACACGATGCCGAAGGCACCGAAGTCGCGCGCCTGCGCGCCGTCCGGAACCCAGCCGCCCCGCACCGACGCGCGCAGCATCGAGCCCGGCCCGGTGATCACCGCGACGTCGCCGAGCACGCCCGCGAGCGCGCGCCCCGCCTCGAGCGACTGGTCGCCCGGCCACTGCGGGTTCCAGTGCGTGACCACGATCGCTCCCGGCGACGGCGCAGCGCTCCACGCCCAGCCGACCTCGTGGCGCGCCGAGCGCCACGAGGCGAGCACGAGCGCGGCAAGGAGCACCGCAAGCGACGCGCGCCTCGCCCCGGAGACGCGCAGCAGGCGCCACGCCGCCAGCGCGCCGACCGCCGCGGCCGCCGCGACCGCGCACGCCGGAAGCCAGAAGAGCCACTGGCTCCATGTCCACCGATCGAGCGCGACCTGCCCCACGAGCCACACGACGCTGAAGACCATCGCCGGTACCACGACCGCGAGCGCGACGGCAGTGACGGCACCGGACGGAACAGACCCGCGGCGCGACGACCCCGCGCGACGCTTCACCGCGCTCCCGCCGCCAACGACCCGACCGCGTCGGTGAATCCGCCCGCAAGACCCGGGACGGCGCAGAGGATGCCGGAGTTCGCCGCAAGCAGCTCGCCGTGCGAGAAGTCGAGCGCCCGTCCCGACGCGTCGGTCACGTTCGCGCCGGCCTCGGCCGCGATGAGCGCCCCGGAGGCGTGGTCCCAGATGCACTCATGGTGGCCCGGCGAGCGCGGGAGGCGCACCACGAGGTCGGCGTCGCCCCGCGCGACGAGCGCGTACTTGCACTGGCTGTCCATGTAGTCGCTCGTCACGGGCCCGAGCGCCTCGAGGAGCGGCGCCAGGCGCGAGGGCTGCGGGTTGCGGCTGCGGTTCAGCGAGCGCGCCCAGCGCACCGGGCCGCCGCGCCACGACACCGACGGCAGCGGCCCGACCGCGGTACCGGCCGCGTCGAACTCGAACGCGCCGCCGCCGAGCGACGCGCCGTAGATCACGCCGGGTCCCTGCGGGTGGACGGAGAGGTCGCCGCGCGGGCCCATGCGCGGGCATCCGAGCACGCCGACCGTGACGTCGCGGCCCTCGATGCGAGCCAGGCAGATCGAGCACTGCGCACCGAGCAGGAACCCCTTCGTGCCGTCGATCGGGTCGATGGTCCAGTGGGGCTCGCCCGCCCGCGGCTCGTCGCCGTCGATCGCGCGCAGCGCGTCCGCGTGGGTTCGCCAGCCGAGCGCGGAGCGGATCGCGTCAACGACGAGCCGCTCGACGTCGGGCCGGCGCGCGGCGACCAGCGCATCGGCGTGCTCCTCGCCGAGGAGCGGCACGCGTCCGTCGGCGCTGCGGGCGCGCAGGCCCGCGACGACGATCGCCTGCAGCACGTAGTCCGCCGCGGTCACCGGCGAGCCGTCGCCCTTCTCGACCGGCGGGACGGACGCGAGCGTCTCGCCGAGGAGCCGTGCGATGGGCATCGCGGGCACCACCGAGTCGACGGCGGACTGGAGGTCGGGAGCAGGCGCGCGGGCGGGGTTCATGGGAGGCGGATCGTAGGGCGTGGCCCCGCCGACGAAGGCGCTGCCAGAACGGCAGACCCGCGGCGCCGCCGCGCCGATCGGACAGCCGAAACCGCCGGGGACCTCGCGGAAACCGCCCCGCCGGCGGTGGCACGCGGCTTGCAACATCGAGGGCATGTCCACCAAGTCCAACATCATCGGCATCGACCTGGGCACCACCAACAGCGTGGTCGCCGTCATGGAAGGTGCCCAGCCCAAGGTCATCATCACCTCCCTCGGCGGCCGCACCACCCCCTCGGTGGTCGGCTTCACCGAGAAGGGCGAGCGCCTCGTCGGCCAGCCCGCCAAGCACCAGCAGATCACGAACCCGAAGAACACGGTCTTCAGCA
>JAIYBS010000247.1 GCA_027488415.1 Planctomycetaceae bacterium
CGGAAACCAAGTGCACGTACGAATGGCGAACCGCCACCTCGCCGGCCGCGATCAGCCGAATGAGGTCGAAGTTGTTCTCCGAGAATCGAAAGGCCTCGGAGGGAGCAGCATTGCTCGGGTTGTTCCGAGAAGCATCCACGGGTAGATCCGCCATCGACCCCGGAACGACTGAACTGTAGCGAATCCGCGGCCGGAGTCCAGAAGTCAGACGGGACAACCGGAAAGAGCGATGGCGGTATCAACTCCACCGCTCGGAACCGGCGCCGCCCCGTCCGCGTCCGGTTTCCCCTCACCCGTACCCTTCCTTCCCCGATGCAAGTCGCGCCGCCCCCCCCGCCCCCCGCCATCGTCGCCCCCGCCGGCCTCTCCTGGTCCCTCCTCGCGCGCGAGCCGCTGATCCAGGACCCCGTCTCCTTCTGCATCGGCGACGACGGCTCGATCTACGTGGCCGAGTCGTTCCGCCAGGAGCGCGGCGTCGAGGACAACCGCTCCTCGCGGTTCTGGCTCGCGGACGACCTGCAGTCGCAGACCGTCGAGGACCGGCTGCGCATGTACGAGAAGTGGTCCGCCAAGCGTGAGGGCGGCATGGACTACTACCGGCGCCAGGTCGACCGCGTGATGAAGCTCGTCGACACCGACGGCGACGGCGCGCCCGACAAGGCGACGAACTTCAGCGGCGACATGAACGAGCCGCTCGACGGCACCGGCGCGGGCGTGATGTGGCTCGACGGGTCGCTCTGGTACACGTGCATCCCCCACCTGTGGCGCTTCCAGGACACGCGCGGCAGCGGCGTCGCCGACGTGCGCGAGCGCGTGTTCGGCGGCTTCGGCGTGCGGGTTGCGCTGCGCGGCCACGACATGCACGGGCTCGTGCACGGGCCGGACGGACGCATCTACTGGTCGATCGGCGACCGCGGCTACCACGTGTCCACGAAGGAGGGTGCGCTGCTCGCGCGTCCGTACACGGGCGCCGTGTTCCGCTGCGAGCCCGACGGCTCGGGCCTCGAGGTCTTCGCGCACTCGCTGCGGAACCCGCAAGAACTGGCCTTCAATCAGTGGGGTGACCTCTTCACCGGCGACAACAACTCCGACGGCGGCGACCGCGCGCGCATCGTCTACGTGATGGAGGGCGGCGAGACGGGCTGGGACATGAACTACCAGACGCTCGAGGGCGCGAACCAGCGCGGCCCATGGAACCAGGAGCACCAGTGGTGGAAGTGGGACGCCGCGGACGCGGTGCGGCCGGCGTGGAGCCTTCCGCCGATCGAGCTGCTCGGCGACGGACCGTCCGGCATCTGCTTCTACCCGGGCACCGGGCTCGACGCGCGCTACGAGAACCACTTCTTCCTCTGCGACTTCCTCGGCGGCGACGAGTACAGCCAGGTCTGGTCGTTCGCCGTGGAGCCCGAGGGCGCCGGCTACAAGGTGGCCGACGCGCACCAGTTCGTGAAGGAGGCGCTCTGCACCGACGTCGACTTCGGCTGGGACGGCCGCATGTACGTGAGCGACTGGTCGAACGGCTGGGAGAGCGACCGCACGGGACAGCTCTTCGCGGTGTGGGATCCGTCGAAGGTCGAGGACGTCAATATCCGCACCGCGCAGAACTTCGTGCGCGAGGACGTGAAGACCCTCGCGACCGAGCTGCTGCTGCAGTCGATCGCGCACCCGGACAACCGGATCCGACAGCGCGCGCACCTCGAGCTCGCGCGGCGCGGCACGAAGACCACGAGGGCGCTCGTCGACGTGGCCATGCACGCCGACGGCGCGCAGACGCCCCGGCTGCACTCGCTCTGGGCGCTCGGCGTGCAGTCGCGGCGCGCGGCGGCTGGCGCGCGGAATGCCGACGCGGATGCGGCAATCGTGCAGCTGCTCGCGGACGAGGACGTCGAGGTGCGCAGGCTCGCGGCCCGGCTCGCCGGTGACGCGCGGATTCTCGCGGCCGGTACGAAGCTCACCGAGCTGCTCACCGACGAGGACCTCCGCGTGCGCGCGCAGGCCGCGATCGCGCTCGGCAAGCTCGGCTTCGCCGAGGCGCTGCCGAACGTCGCAGCGTTGGCGTGGGAGAACGAGAACCAGGACCCGTTCCTGCGGCACGCAGCGGTGATGGGGCTCGTCGGCATGAACCAGCCGGAGAAGATCCGTGAGCTGGCGTCCGACCCGTTCCCGCAGACGCGCCTGGCCGCGGTGCTCGCGATGCGGCGGACGAAGGACCCGCAGCTCGCGCGGCTCCTGCACGACCCCGACCTGCGCGTGGCCACCGAGGCCGCGCGCGCGATCAACGACCTGCCGATCCCTGAGGCGATGCCCGCGCTGGCCGCGCTCGCCGCGAAGTTCGCCCCCGACGAGCGTGCGCTCGCCGCGGCGGCGGAGTCGGCGAAGTCGCGCGCCTCGTTCGAGCGCGAGCTGTGGAAGGACCGCAAGGGCTTCGACGCGGCCCGGCTTGCGGCCGACCCCGTGTGGGCATCGAAGCCGGACCGCAGCGAGACCGCCGAGGAGTTCGCCGGGTTCTCGAAGGCGGGCAACGACTACGTGCAGCGCGTGCGCGGGACGTTCACCGCGCCGGCGGCCGGCGACTACGTGCTCGCGATCGCAAGCGACGACGACGGGCTGCTGCTCGTCGGCCGCGAGTCGGACGGCGGTACGCCGAAGCCGGTCGCGAGCGTCACCGGCTACGTCAATCCGGGCGACTGGGAATCGCAGCCGACGCAGCGCGTCACCGTGACGCTCAAGGAGGGCGAGCGGATCACGATCGAAGCGCGCTCGTTCCAGGGCGGCGGCGGGAACCACCTCGCGGTCGGCGTGGTGCACCCTGACGGCCGCA
>JAIYBS010000205.1 GCA_027488415.1 Planctomycetaceae bacterium
GCCGTGCATTCGGTGGCCGAGATGGTCGCCGGCGCGCAGGACGGGATCTACCGATTCACCGTCGCTGGCCGCGAGTTCGAGGCCACCGTGCAGGACGCGCCGCTCGCGGTGCTCGTGCGTGCGACGGACCGGAAGCCGGCGGTGCTGGTGGCGCGGCTGTGGTTTGCGGGCACCGGGGCAAGGTGAGCCTGCGACCCGATCGCCGCGGTGCCGGCGACGACCGCCCACCGCGCAATCACCCCCCAATGAGACGAGGCGCCCCGATCACGGAGATCGGGGCGCCTCGAGCACTGCATGGAGGGTCTCGTCTTGCTTAGGCCTTCCAGCTTCCGAGCAGCTGGCCGAGGTCCTGCCCGCTCACCACGCCGTCGCGGTTGAGGTCGGCCGCCCCGTTGGTGCCCCACTGCCCCAGCATGATGCCGAGGTCGGTGCCGTTCACGCTGCCGTCGCAGTTCAGGTCCGCGGCAGCGCAGCCCGGGGCGATGTTGATGGCGCTGGTCGCGGACGCACCCGACTCGTCGGTGTAGCGCACGCTCAGCTGCGAGCCCTGGACGGAGGCGGGAATCGCATAGGACATGCGCATGATGCCCGCGGCATTGGTCACGCCCTGCCCGACCCGGACGCCGTTCACGGTCACGGTGACGCTGGAGCCGACGTTCGGAGACGACGCGCGGCGGCTCACGGCCTCAAGCGTGACCGTCTGACCGGCCGCGCCGTTCACCGCGTTGGACTGCACGGACGCCGGCGTGACGGGAACCGCCCAGTAGCCGGGGATGGAGAGTCCCGACTGGCCGTCCGAAATCTCTCCGATGACGATGCCGTTGCTGCCAGCGCCCCACGGGAAGGCCCACGCCATGCCGGCCGGAAGCTCGAGCGTCGTGGCCGTGGTGGAGTCGGCACCGTTGGCCCACGCGACGCCCTTCCAGCGCGGGTAGCCGGTCACGGGGTCCGAGGTGAGGAAGTAGCCGCAGACGATGCCGGTGCGGCTCATCGCCGTCGCGCGGATGGTCCACACGCCCGGAATGCCGGGGAGCACGGAGAACGCGCCGTTCGCACGCGACACCGCGGGCGCCGACGTGGCCCCGAAGTAGCCGTTCAGCAGCACGTTTCCGATGTTGTCGACGCTCACGCCCTTGGTCTCAAGACCCTGGTTGGTAGCGATGCTGACGTTCCCGTTGTCCCAGCGAAGCGCCACCGAGTCGGAGCCGGCCTGCCCGGTGCTGTCCCAGGCCACGCGCACGTTTCCGGTGATCACGCCCGAGGAGTTGATGCTCTCCGCGATGCTCCAGAGGCTGTCGCCGGGCTCGCCGAACGCGGGAATCGGCAGCACCTCGAGCACGTCGTTGACCCATCGCGCGGCACGCAGGCCGCCGCCGCTGTACACGTAGCCGACGACCACGCCGGCCTCGTTGATGTCACGAGCATCGCCGCCGCCGCCGAGGTCGGGGAGCTGGACGCGGACGCCGTTGCGCCAGACGGTCGGCGTCCCGCCCGAACCGAACTCCGCGAAGGTCTGCCCGGCGACCTCGCCGTTCGAGTTGATCGCGGAGGCGAAGCCGCCGCGCCCCCCGGTCGGGAGCGCGACGGGCACGGCCGACGCGCTCGACCACACCGCCGGGACACTCTGTCCGGCGCTCGTCCGGAGGACACCGACCACTGCACCAGTCGCGCTGACGTCGTACACGGAGCCGCCGAAGCCGAAGTCGGCGAGCGGCGTGAACGGGACGTCGGCGGACGAGACGGTGACGACCGCGAGCGCGGCCACGGATGCGATTCGGATGGTGAGCATGGGGTTCATCGTGTTCCTCTTTGGATCGGGTCGGTCGGCGGAGCGTTCGGCCCCGCTCGAATGGCACGCGGGACTCCGGCTACGGTAGGCAGGGATTCGATGCTCGGTTTTGCGGAGATTCACGGCGCGCCGGAGGACGGCCCGGATTGGCGGAACGTGTCACCGGGTCCTGTCACCGCTGCGCCCCGCACCCCGAATATCGGCGCGCGGACCCGGAGCTTGCGATCGACGGCCGGCCGCAACCGCCCCGGCATGGTGACAGAAGCAGGTGACATGATGGCGTCTCCGCTCCATGCGCACGCGCGCGATCGCATTGCCGCAGCGGGAAGATGTCCGATAGGATCGATCGAGCATGGATGACTCCGGAGCCGGATTCATTGACATCGAAGACGAACGCGGAATGGCGATCGTGCGGGACCCCGTCCGGTCCGGCATCTTCGAGGTCATCCGTCGGCACCGGCGCGGCGCATCGCTGGCCGATCTCACCGCCACGGGCATCTCGCCGCGGCAGGTCACGGCATGCGTGGACGACCTGCTGGCCGCCGGGCTGATCAAGCGGCTGCGCGCGCGCCGCGGGAGCGCGATCCGATACCAGGCGCAGTGCGAGCGCATCACGATCGTCGCCAACCCCGCGCGCCCGGACCACGTGGTGGCGGTGCGTTCGGCGTTCAAGGACGCCACCCGCGACATCGCCCGCGTGCTGCAGGAGTCCGAGACACACGACGGCAAGCTCGGCGGGGCCGAACGGCTGATCGACATCCGGCTGAAGCTCGACCTCCGACCGGAGGAATGGACGGAGTTCATGCGCCGGCTGCGCGCGCTCTACGACTACGTCCAGGTCGTCTCGGAGTCGCGCAGCCAGCACGCGGCCGACCGGGCCACCGGGTGCGACCACGTGCTGGCGATCCGGCTCGTACCGACGCGCGCCCCGATGCTGCCCTCCCCCACGGTCCGGCACGCGAGCCAGGAGCAGATCCGGGCCGCAGGCGCGGCCGAGGCGGGCGGAATGCGCCAGTACGACGATCTCTCCGAGCGCGAACGCGAGGTGGTGGCGTTCGTGGCGGCAGGGATGACGCGCCCGCGGATCGCCGAGCGACTCGGGGTCTCGGTCAATACCGTGTCGACGCTGGTACGCCGCGCGTACCAGAAGCTCGACGTCACGAGCCGCGCGCAGCTGCAGTTCCGCCTGGCGCGAATCCGCGGCAGGCACGGCACGGACGGCGGCGGATCGTCCTCGCCCGCCGGCCGGTGAACGCGAGCGCACTCGCAGGCCGCGACCTGCGGATGCGAGACACGCTGCCGGTCGACATGCGGGCGCGAGGCCTGCGGGCCGTACGACCCGGACTGCCCTACCGCGATCCGGCCCACAGCGTCGCGTACAGCACCACCCAGATCACGTCGAGCGCGTGCCAGTACATGGCGCAGAGCACCACTCCCGTGCTCTCGGCCGGCGTGTAGCGGCCCTCGCGCGCGTGACGGAACGCGAGGAGGAGCGGCGGCAGGCCGCCGACCACGTGCAGCGCGTGCGTCCCGGTGAGCACGTAGAAGGTCCACGCGTAGAGGCCGCTCGCGATCGTCGCCTGCGCGCGCCACATCTCGTTCCACGCGAGCGTCTGCACCACCAGGAAGAGCGCGGCGAGCGCGATGGTCGCGCCGAGCGCGTGCACCAGCTGCGCCTGCCGGCCGGCGCGCGCGGCGCGGACGGCGAGCTGCACGGTCCAGCTCGAGACGGCAAGCAGCCCCGTCGACAGCAGCAGCGCGCCCGGGAGCGGCGGCGTGCCGGCGGGCATCCACTCGCGACCCGGGGGCTGGTCGAACCGCACCACGAGATAGCCCAGGATGCACGCGAGGAAGATCATCGCGACCACGGCGATGAACACCCACATGCCGAAGACCCCTGCGCTCCCGCGCGCCTGCGCGGAATCGAAGGGGTCGACGTGGGTCAGTGTCTTGGTTGCCATGTCAGCCGGAGGGTTCGCGCGGCGATCCCTGCCGGACGCAGGCGCGAGGTCAGTTGCCGGCGCCGCCGTTGGTCGAGCGGCGCTGCGCCACGGGTGCGCCGGGCGCGTGCTCCATGAGCGTCGACTCGGCCGTGGGGGCGTTGCCGTTGAACATCGACGGCTCGTTCTGGTGGACGTCCATGGCCGCGAAGGCGAGCATGAGCAGGACGAAGAGCGCCGATCCGACGAGCACCAGCAGGTTGAACGGCCGGTCCCAGCGCAGGTGCATGAAGATCAGGGCCACGATGACGGCCTTGACCATCGCGATCGTGAGCGCCACGGGGAGGTTGGCCTCTCCCATGTCGACCGAGTGCGTCGCGACGGTGATGATCGTCAGCACCAGGAGCGCGAGGCCCGCGCCGAGCAGGTACTTGATGGGAACGACGTGGCC
>JAIYBS010000361.1 GCA_027488415.1 Planctomycetaceae bacterium
CGGCGCTTCACCTCCTCGACCTGCGCGCCCCAGCGCGGGTCCATCAGCGCGGGCACCAGCGCGGCGAGCCCGGCGACGGCGAGCAGGGCGCGCAGGAACGGCCGTCCGCCGCCCGAGCGCGGCGCGATCGAGCGCAGCTGCGGCAGGTCGGCGAACGCGGCGAGCGCGCGCGCGCGGCCGCGGGCTCGGAACGCGACGAGCGCGGCGAGGGCAAGGACCGCCCATGCCCAGTTGAGGGCCGCCGGATTCGAGAACGCGAAGTCCGTCGGGTTCACGGCAGCATCCTCCAGCGCGTCTGCGAGAGGAGGAGCTCGAACGCGACGAGCGAGAACGCGAGCAGGAGGAGCGGCGGCAGGCGGAAGCCCGCGACGTCGAAGCCCTCGACCGCGAGGTCGCGGAACTGCAGGTAGCGACGCTGCTCGGTGGTGGTCTTCTCGAGCCGGTCGATCGTCTCGTAGATGCCCGCGAGGCTCCTCGTGTCGGTGGCGCGGAAGTACTGCCCACCGGTCGCGGCGGCCATCTCCTTGAGGAGCTTCTCGTCGATCCGGACCGGCACCGGCACCAGCTGCGTGCCGCCGAAGGCCATCTGCATCGGGTAGGGCGCCTCGCCGATCGTGCCCATGCCGACCGTGTAGAGCGTGATCCCGTAGGTCTTGCACACCTCGGCCGCCGTCATCGGATCGATGTCGCCCGCGTTGTTCTCGCCGTCGGTGAGGAGGATGATCGCCTTGCTCTTCGGCTTCGGGAGGTCGCCGCCGCGCTCGACCGCGTCGCGCAGCCGCTCGGCCGCGAGCGCGACCGCCTCGCCGATCGCGGTGCCGTCCTCCGCGCGCGTGCCGGCGACCTCGACGTCGTCGAGGACCTGCACGAGGTAGTCGTGGTCGAGCGTGAGCGGGCACACGCTGTCCGCGTAGCGCGCGAAGGCGACCAGGCCGATCAGGTCGCCGGGCCGGCCCGCGAGCCCGTCGCCGCCGAGGACGAATTTGCCGGCGACGTCCTTGAGCGCCACCAGCCGGTCGGCGCGCTTGCCGTCCTTCTGGAAGTCCATCGCGAGCATCGAGCTCGACCGGTCGACGACGATCTCGATCGCGACGCCCTCGACGAACACCCGCGTCTGCTCGTTCGCCTTGATCGGGCGCGCGATGCAGACGGCGAGCAGCGCGAGCGCGAGCGTCCGAAGCAGGGCGGGCAGCCACCAGGTGCGGGCCGCGAGCGTGCTCCCCGCGGCGCGCAGCGCGGGCGCGGAGGGGAATCCGATCGCGGCGCGCGACCGCGGACGGACGACCGGCAGCAGCGCGAGCGGCGCGACCAGCGCCAGGAGCAGCCACCAGACGCTCGATTCGTGGAAGCCGGTCATCCGTGCGCCTCCGGCAGGTGGACGGGCGGCTCGTCGCCTGCGGCGTCGCGGGGGCCCGCGGCCTCCGCGTCGGGCGCCTCGGGCCGCGGCGCGGTGCGCTCGACGAAGGCGCGCATCGAGCGCATCGCCTGCGCGCACGCCTCGTCGGCCGGCCGCGCGGCGGCGAACTTGACCATGTCCGCGGTGCGAAGGAACGCGCCGAGCTCGCGCTCGTTCTCGCCGGCGAGCGTCGCGTTCCGCGAGGCCTCGCGCAGGAACTCCTGCGTCGTGCGGTCCGGCGCGGCGATCGCGAAGCGGCCCTCGATGTAGGTGCGGACGATGCCGGAGAGCCGCACGAAGAACGAGTCCACCTCGCCGCGGGCCGGGAGCCCGTCGGCGTCGAGCCGGTCGAGCTCGCGCATCGCCCATTCCGCGGGCGGGAGCGGCGGCTCGGCCGCGGCCGCCGCGCCGCGCGAGCGCAGCCACCACGCGAACGCGAGGGCTGCCGCGCCGGCCGTCCCGGCGGCGACCCACCAGAGCCACGAACCCGTGTCGATCTCGACCGGCCCGCGGATCTCCGACGCGAGCTCCGTCAGCGGGATCCCGTCGCCGAGGAGCGACTCGAGCTCGATCGTGACCGCGGGAAGCGCCGCCGTCACCGTGCTGCCGTCCTCGAGCGTGGCCGAGACGTCCATCGGCGGCACCTCGGCCGGGCCCGCCTCCCAGGCGAAGAGGATCACCGTG
Organism: Planctomycetaceae bacterium; assembly: GCA_027488415.1. GTDB lineage: Bacteria > Planctomycetota > Phycisphaerae > Phycisphaerales > SM1A02 > UBA966. Next base: position 2,081 of record JAIYBS010000361.1, read on the forward strand.
CGCACCGAGGGCGACTGCGGCGTCGCGGCGGCAGGGTCCTTCGCGTCGAACGGGCCGTAGGTCGCGCCGATCGGGGGGATCCGGACGCTCCGCGCGTCCGGTGCGCTCACGGAGACCGTCATCGTGATCGGGCTTCCCGGCTGCCAGCGCTCGGCATCGATCGTGCGCGTCACGCGGAGCGCACCGGACGCGGCCTCCTGCTCGACGCGCGACTGCGCGGGGCGGCGCTCCGTCGCGCGCGGCTTCGCGGCCTCGTCGCGGGCGGCCTGCCCGTGCGCGGGTGCGGCGGCGAACGAGCCGGCGACGACGAGCGCGGCGAGCGCGGACGACGCGGACAACGCGAGGCGTCGCTCGATCACCGTGCCCTCCTCGCCTCGCGGCGCCGGAAGAACGCGGTGAGCGGTCCGACGAAGTCGCCGCCGGTCTCCACGCGGATCGCCTCCGAGCCGAGCCGCCGCAGCGTGTCGTCGAGCAGCGAGTCCTCCGCCGCGGCGAGGCGCGCGAAGCGCTCGCGCACCTTGCGGGACCCGAGGTCCACGACGATCCGCTCGCCGGTCTCCTCGTCCTCGAACTCGGCGAGTCCGACGTCGGGCAGCTCCCGCTCGCGGCGGTCGCGCACGAGGACGGGGATCACGTCGTGCCTCATGCGCGCGATGCGCAGCGCGTCCTCCCACGGCTCGCGGCCGTCGGGGAGCGTCGTTGGCGATCGCCAGTCGCTGACCACGAACACCACGGCGCGCCGGCTCAGGATGCGGTTCGCCTCCTCGATCGCCTCACCCACGTCGGTGCCGCGGTGCCCCGGCTCGAAGGCGAGCAGGTCGCGCACGATGCGCAAGACGTGCCGCGGCCCCTTGCGGGGCGGCACCACGAGCTCGACCCGGTCGGTGAAGCAGATCAGGCCCACGCGGTCGTTCGAGCGGATGGCGCTGAAGGCGACGGTCGCGGCGATCTCCGCGGCGAGCTCGCGCTTCAGCTGCGCGTGCGTGCCGAAGGCGAGCGAGCCGCTCAGGTCGACGGCGAGCATCACCGTGAGCTCGCGCTCCTCGCGGAAGAGCTTGACGTGCGGGAAGCCGGTGCGCGCGCTGACGTTCCAGTCGATCGACCGCACGTCGTCGCCGTACTGGTACGGGCGCACCTCCTCGAACTCCATGCCGCGTCCCTTGAACGCGGAGCGGAACTGGCCCGCCAGCACGTCGCTCACCAGGCGCGACGTGCGGATCTCGATGCGGCGGACCTTGCGGAGGAGCTCGGACGTCTGCATGGCAGGTCAGGGGACCGGCACGTGCTCGAGGAGCGCGCGCACGACGTCGTCGGAGGTCTTCTCGAGCGCCTCGGCCTCGTAGCTGAGGCCCAGGCGGTGGCGGAGCACCGCGGGCGCGACGTCCTTCACGTCCTGCGGGACGACGAAGCCGCGCCCGTCGAGGAACGCCTTGGCGCGCGAGGCCTGGGCCAGCGCGAGCGTCGCGCGCGGGGACGCGCCGTACTGCACGAGGTCCTTCACCGGCACCTTGAACGCACCGGGGTCGCGGCTCGCGCAGACGAGCGAGACGATGTAGTCCTTGATGCTGTCGTCGACGTGGATCGCGTCCACGATCTCGCGCGCGGCGCGGATCTGCGCCGGCTCGAGCACGGGCTTCACCGTGACCTTCGTCGTGGTGCGCGACATGCGGTCGAGGATCTGCCGCTCCTCGACGCGCGTCGGGTAGGTGATGACGAGCTTCAGCAGGAACCGGTCGACCTGCGCCTCGGGCAGCGGGTACGTGCCCTCCTGCTCGATCGGGTTCTGCGTCGCGAGCACGAGGAACGGGTCGTCCATCCGGAACGTCTCGCCGCCGATCGTCACCTGCCGCTCCTGCATCGCCTCCAGCAGCGCGCTCTGCA
>JAIYBS010000101.1 GCA_027488415.1 Planctomycetaceae bacterium
AAGCCGAACGCAATTGCTTGCGCACGCTCGATCTACGACCATTCTTCCGGTCTGCGCCGCTGTGACGCGCACAGGATCCAGAACCCAGGGACCACACATCCATGCACGCCGCCCTCGCCGTTGTTTCGCCTCGGACGCCCTGCATCCACCGGTCGCCTCGCGCGCGCTTCGCCGCGGCGTGGGTCACCGCGTGCCTTGCCGTGGCGGCATTCGCCCCCTCGGCGCCGGCCCAGTGCCCGCCTCCGGATCCGGCTCCGCCGACGGTGCCGCTCGCGCAGCTGCGCGCCGGTCAATACAACGTCGGCATGGACGGCGTGAAGCAGTTCGCGCAGACGCCGCTCCGCAGCCGCTGGAACCAGGCCGGCGGAGGCGCCGCAGGCCGAGCCGCGGTGGACGCGTATCTCCGCGCGCGCCCCGTTCCCGTCGTGCGCGGGCCCGGCGGGCAGCTGCACCTCGTCGACAACCATCACCGCACCACCGGCGTGTACACGCTGAGCGTGGAGCTCGGGCCCGAGTTCCCCGACTACGTCTACTACCGCGTCATCGATGACCTGAGCCACCTGTCGGGCGCGGCATTCTGGGCGCGACTCATCGAGGGCGGACCGGTCGTCGACGAGAAGTGCAACGTGGTCCCGGGCTACCAGCACCAGTACCTGTGGCCCTACGACCGCGGCGTGCTGCAGGACCCGAACGTCAACCCCCCGCCGATGATCCCGGGGCTGCGCGACGACATCCTGCGGTCCATCTCGGCGAACGCGCGCTCGGTCAACGGCTACGCGGACTTCGAGGACGACGAGACGCCCAACCCGCCCTTCGTCTTCTTCTATCAGGAGTTCTACTGGGCCAACTACCTGCGGAACCTCGTGTACCTGCAGGGCTCGGCGGAGCCGTGGGACACCCGCGGCGGGAACCCGAAGGCGCAGTTCGTCTTCACCGTGGAGCCCGGCGAGACCGAGGACGAGGCGTTGAAGCGGCTCGCGGCCAAGGCCGCGCTCCTCTGCCGCGAGCCCGTGACGGCCAGCCTGCCCGGCGCCGTGTGCGGACAGGACGTCTTCGCGAGCTTCCTCATCGACGGCTCGGACCTCGGTGCCGTGCTCTGGGGCTGGGGCACCACCGTCGAGGAGCGCTACTCGCTTCCCACCGTCGACGTGAACCGCGACGGCGAGGTCAACGGCCTCGACCTTGCCGACGTGCTGAACAACTGGGGCAGCTGCATGCCGTGACGCCGCAGTGGTGGGGGTGACCCTCGACGAGGCCTTCCGGAATGTAGAGTCCGCGACATCCCGCACCCGCGGGGCTGCCGCACGACTCCATCGGAGCCCTCGATGCCCACCCAGATCCACCGCGCCGTCCTCCGGACCTGCTCTCCAGCGAAGCGCGTGCTTCTCGCCGCCGCCTGCGTGATCGCGGTCGCGTGCGCCCCCGCAACCGCCCCTGCGTCGGCAACGGCCGGCGCACCGAGGCCGACGGCCCCGCGGAAGCCGAACATCCTGGTCATCTGGGGCGACGACATCGGGCAGTTCAACGTCAGTGCCTACAACATGGGCATGATGGGCTACAAGACGCCCAACATCGACCGCATCGGCCGGGAGGGCGCGGTCTTCACCGACTGGTACGGGCAGCAGAGCTGCACCGCCGGACGAGCGGCCTTCATCACCGGCCAGTCGCCGATCCGCACCGGCCTCACGAAGGTTGGCCTCCCCGGTGCGCCGGAGGGGATGCGCAAGGAGGACCCGACCCTCGCCACGATGCTGAAGGCCCAGGGATACGCGACGGGCCAGTTCGGCAAGAACCACCTCGGCGACCGCGACGAGATGCTGCCGACCGCGCACGGGTTCGACGAGTTCTACGGAAATCTCTACCACCTGAACGCCGAGGAGGAGCCGGAGAACCCGGACTACCCGAAGGACCCGGCGTTCAAGAAGAAGTTCGGCCCGCGCGGCGTGATCCACAGCTTCGCGGACGGGCGGATCTCGGACACCGGCCCCCTGTCGCGCAAGCGCATGGAGACCTTCGACGACGAGGTCAACTCCAGGGCGATGGACTTCATGGAGCGTGCGACGAAGGACGGTAAGCCCTTCTTCCTGTGGTGGAACTCGACGAAGATGCACATCTTCACGCACCTCACGCCTGAGGCCGATGGAAAGACGGGCCTCGGCATCTATGCCGACGGCATGGTCGAGCACGACCGGCAGATTGGCGTCCTCCTCGCGAAACTCGAGGCGCTTGGACAACTCGACAACACGATCATCATGTACTCGACCGACAACGGCGCCGAGACGTTTACGTGGCCTGATGGCGGAACCACGATGTTCAAAGGTGAGAAGAACACGCCTTGGGAGGGCGGCTACCGCGTGCCGTGCATGATTCGTTGGCCGGGCGCGATCAAGCCCGGAACGATCGTCAACGACATCGGCGCCCACGAAGACATGATGCCAACGCTCCTCGCTGCCGCTGGAAACACGACGGTGGTCGAGGATCTCAAGAAAGGCCAGACCATCGGCGATCGCGCGTACAAGGTGCACCTCGACGGCTACAACTTGCTACCTGCGTTCAAGGGCGAGGCGTCGTGGCCACGCAAGGAGTTCATCTATTGGACCGACGACGGCAGCGTCGCGGCACTTCGCTACGACAACTGGAAGGTGATGTTCCTCATCCAGGAAGCCGAAGGCCTTGAGGTTTGGCAGAACCCGTTCACCGAACTCCGCGCACCGATTCTGACCAACCTCCGCATGGATCCGTTCGAGCGTGCGCGTGATGAAAATGCGATCGGCTACCAGCGTTGGTACCTCGAGCGCATGTTCGCGATCGCTCCGGCTGGTGCATACGTCGCGCGGTGGTTACAGAGCTTCCGTGAATTCCCGCCGCGGCAGAAGCCAGGCAGTTTCAACCTCGAGCGCGTGATGGAAGCTGTCAGCAAGCCGCAAGGACAGTGACTCGAACAGGAAGGGATGACACCATGATGCATTTCCGAACAACATTCTTGATCTTCACCGTGACGACCTGCGTTTCGCTTGCTGCTTGCGGTGCCGCAGGTCCAAAGCGCATCGATGCAACGACATCAAGCATGCGCGATACCAAGTTGATGCTTGATCGCGGCGCCGAGCAGGTGACGAGCGTCGTCACGGCTGCGAAGGCCATTGAGAGCGCACAGGATCGCACACGTGCCTTTGAGGATTTTTCGAAGGCGATGGACCGCTTGGAGGCGGACGCGAAGAAGGCTCAGTCGGCGTGGGCTTCGCTCACCAGCCGCACCGAAGAGTATGTCAAGGCGTGGGAAGCGGAGTCGGCGGCGCTCTCGAGCGATGCTTCGAAGCAGGTTGCGGCTTCGCGACGTGAGGCATTCGCGAGTCGTTTCGCAGCGTTGCAGTCAGATCTCGCAGCTGTGAAGTCGTCGTACGGCGATCTGATGACCGAGTTGTCTGATATCCGCATTCTGCTCGCAAACGATCTCACGCAAGACGGGATCGATGCTGTGCGACCGTTTATCGCAGCGGCGGAGAAGAGCGCATCGACGCTCCAGACGAACATCGGAAAGTTGTCAGCGAAGCTTGACCGTGAAGTGAGCGCCTCATCGACGTTGGGCCCCGCGCCGGCATCAGCAGCGACTTCAGCATCAACCCCAGCGGCGAAGTAGCCCTCTCATGCTGCAATCATCGAAGTGGTTGACATTCGCATCTTGCGTGCGGTGCTGTGTCGTCGCGACACTGTTTGTGGCATCG
>JAIYBS010000091.1 GCA_027488415.1 Planctomycetaceae bacterium
CCGTGGAGGCGCAGCGTCGGGCTGAAGGTGTACTCGTCGCCGCTGGCGGTGCCGTTGCGGCAGCCGCGGGTCGACATGTGCGGGCGGGCCGAGTCGAGGTTGTTCCGCCAGTGCTGGGACTTGCGCAGGCCGACGAGGATGAGGTGCGCGTAGGAGGTGTGGCAGACGTCGGCGGCGTTGGCGCTGCCGGCGACGGCGTCGATCCTCGCGCGCAGGCCGGTGGTCTGCGGGGTGGGAACCGTGGAGCCGGTCACGTCGCCGTCCCAGTAGGTGTCAACGGCCGGGTTGTAGGCGGCGTAGTTGTAGTTGGCGTACACCTGGACGGCCTGGTTGACCTCGGTCGGGCCGACGAGGATGTCGGTGTTGAAGAGGTTCTGGGCGACGCAGGCGGAGTAGAGGAACTGCGAGCGGTTCTTCGCGAAGTCCTCCTCGCCCTCGCCGGGCAGCTGGAGGGCGCCCGCCGCGCGGCGGTTGATGAGGCCCGGGGTCGGCAGCTTGCCGCCCTTGGTCTCGTTGGCACGGCTGACCATCGCCGTGTGGATCTGCTTGATCTGGTTCGAGTCCTTGACGGTCTTGGCGGTCTGCTGGGCCTTCGCGAGGGCCGGCAGCAGCAGGCCGACGAGCAGGGCGATGATGGCCACGACCACCAGCAGCTCGACGAGCGTGAATGCGCGCTTCTTCATGGGTCTGGGTCTCCTAGGCGAACGAACTTCGGGTGAACGAACTTCTTCCAACGAACGGCACGGCGGACAAAGGTCTCGGCGGCCCGCACGCGCGGGCTCGGGTGTGATGACGCCGATGCGCTCCCGCACGCGGGAGGGCACCTTCCGGATGAACCACGGGTGCGGCGCGATGGCGCCGATGCCCTTGGGACACCTTTCAAGGCGGTTTCAGGTTGCTGCGGGGGCCTGCGACCGAGCCGACCTCCGCCGAGGACAAGCCTCGATCGGGTCGCTCATGGCACCTCGGTGCGGCGCAGGCATGGCATCAGTTCATGGTCGGTTCAGGGTTCGCGAGGAACCGTCCCGAGAATCGGGACACCGAGGGATGCCGCACGTGGCGAGGTGCGTTGGGAGCAGGTGCTCCGCGGCGTCGGGATGTCGGGCGCGCCGGCCGAATCCGGCAATGGGCGCGTCCGACAGGAAGATACGGCGTCCGCAACGCCCCGGGTTCTCAAGTTGGGGATCGATGTCGCATTTTTCGGAGTCTCTCGGATCCAATAAGTACTATCCGCCCCATGTCCTTCGAAGCCAACCTTGCTGCACTCGGCCTGACGCTCCCCGCCGCCCCGAAGCCCGTCGCCTCCTATGTTCCGGCCGTCCGGGCCGGCAACCTGGTGTACGTGTCCGGCCAGCTCCCCATGAAGGACGGCCAGCTGATGGCGACCGGCCCCGTGCCCTCGAAGTGCACCCCCGAGGCGGCGCATGCGGCCGCGCGCCAGTGCGTGCTCAACGGGCTCGCCGTCCTCGGTGACCAGATCGGCGGCGACTTCTCCCGCGTGGTGCGGATCGTCCGGGTCGGGGCGTTCGTCCAGTCCGACGACGGCTGGACCGAGCAGCCCAAGGTCGCCAACGGCGGCAGCGAGCTGCTCCAGCAGCTCTTCGGCGAGGCGGGCCGTCACGCCCGTGCCGCGGTCGGCACCAACGCGCTCCCGCTCGGCGCAAGCGTCGAGATCGAGCTGCTCGTCGAGGTTCGCTGAGCCCGGGCCGCGGCGGCGCGTGCGCCGCTCAGCGGCGCATCAGCACCAGGAGCAGCAGCACCGCGTTGGCGGCGACGCTGACGCCCAGCACCGCGAGCACCACGATGCCCATGGTCGTCGACCACGGGCTCTGGGCCTGCGGCATCGACGCGACGACGGCCTCGCCCGCGCCTCCGAGCGAGTCGATCGCCGCGAGCGGCGCGTCGAGCTTCGGCCGCGCGTGCACCGGCGACTCGCCCGCGGCCACCTTCTCGAGGTCCTCGATCAGGTCCTCCGCGGACGCGTAGCGCTCGCGCGGGTCCTTCGCCATCATCATCTCGATGATCATCGAGAGTCCGTTCGAGAGCTCCGGCACCAGCTGGTCCGGCGGCACGAGCGCGTCGCGCAGGTGCCGCTGCATCACTTCCTTCGGGTTCGTGCCGTCGAAGGGGACGCGCCCGGTGACCATGTGGTAGACGGTCGCCCCGAGGCCGTAGATGTCGGTGGCCGGGGAGACGTCGCGCGCACGGATCTGCTCGGGCGAGATGTAGTAGGGAGTGCCGAAGATCTTGCCCTTTTCCTCGGTCGCCGCGGCGGAATCGTCGCCCGCGCGCGCGAGGCCGAGGTCGGCGAGCTTCACCACTCCCGACTTGTTGATCATCAGGTTCTTCGGCTTCACGTCGCGGTGGATGAAGCCCTTCGCGTGGGCGTGCCGGAGCGCGCTCGCGGCCTGCTTGGCGATGTGCACGGCCTCGCGCTCGGGAATCCGCCGCTTCGCCTGGATGCGGTCGAAGACGGTGTCTCCGTCGATGAACTCCATCACGAAGAAGTACTCGCCGCCCGGCGCCTGGCCGACGTCGTACGCGGCGACGATGTTCGGGTCGTTGAGGCGCGCGGCGGCCTTGCCTTCCTTGTAGAAGCGGTCGATGTACTGCGCGTCCTTGGCGAACTTCGACGGCAGCAGCTTGATCGCCACGAGCCGGTCGAGGCTGAGCTGGCGCGCGAGCACCACGGTGCCCATCGCGCCGGCGCCGAGCTTCCGCTCGATGCGGTAGCCCGGGATCATCTCGGCCGAGGAGACCCTCGGCGCCGCCATGCTCGAGCCGGACTTCGCGGACGGATCCTCGTCCTCGGAGACCCATCCGCGGAGCATCTCGATCTGCTCGGCGGTGAGCACGGCGCGCGAGACGAACACCTCGACGAAGCGGGCGGCCCGTTCCTCGCGCGGGTACTGCTTGATCACCTCGAAGGCCGAGAGCACCTGGTCGCGGGTCGCCAGGCCGCGCTCGACCGCCGCGCGGCCGATCAGCGTCTCCACCGAGTGGCGCGCCCCGGCCCCGGCCATCGTCGTGCCGAGGCTGGCGCGGTCGGCGTCGCTCCGGGCGTCCTTCGGATTGGGCGTGGGCTCGTGCATGAGGCGTGGTGCGCCGCGGCGGCGCGTCGAGACGCAGAACTATACTGGGGTCCCGGTGCGCCCGGTTGCGCTCCGCCCACCATGCATCCCACGACGGACGTGATCCTTGCGAGCGGCTCGCCGCGACGGCGGTCGATCCTCGAGGCCGCCGGGATCGCCTTCGAGGTGATGGTGCCCGCGATCGACGACGCGCGCTTCGCGCCCGACGCCCGCGATCCGCGCCGGTTCGTGATGTGCCTCGCGTGGTTCAAGGCCCGCCAGGTCGCCGCCGATGCGGAGCGGCGCTGGGGCATGGGCGGCCCGCGATGGGTCGTCGCCGCCGACACGATGTGCGTGCACGGAGGGCAGGTCCTCGGCAAGCCCGCGGACGAGCGCGATGCCCTGGCGATGCTGCGCGGCTTCCGCGACCGCTCGCACGACGTGGTGACCGGGCTCTGCGTGCTCGATCGGTCCTGCGGGGCGCGCACGATCGTCGCGGACTCCGCGCGCGTGGCGCTCGGCTCGCTCGCCGATGCCGAGCTCGAGTCGTACGCCTCGGGCGGCGCCTGGCGCGGCAAGGCCGGCGGCTACAACTTCGACGACCGCGTCGAGGCGGGCTGGCCGCTCTCGTGCGACGGGGATCCCGAGACCGTGATGGGGCTTCCGTCGCGGATCCTGCTGCCGCTTCTTCGCGGCGAGGCGGGCCCGCGATGACCGGCACCGGACCGTTGCCCGCGGCACTCGCGCCCGTCGCGCACCTCGCGGCGATCGCCTACGGCGCCGGCGTCCGCATGCGCAACCTCCTGTGGGACCATCGGGCCGCCGCGCGGTCCGGGGTGCCCGTCGTGAGCATCGGCAACGTCGCCGTCGGCGGAACCGGGAAGTCGCCGTTCGTGCGCTGGACGGTCGAGCGGCTGCGCGACGCGGGCCACCGCCCGATGGTGGCGCTGCGCGGCTACGGCGCGCGCGACGGCCTCTCCGACGAGGCCGAGGAGCACCGCGCCATGCTTCCCGGCACGACCGTCGCCGTCGGGGGCGACCGCATCGCGTCGATCCGCGCGGCACGCGCGGCGGATCCCGCCATCGACTGCGTGGTGCTCGACGACGGCTTCCAGCACCGTGCGCTCGCCCGCGACCTCGACATCGTGCTCGTCGACGCGTCGCGCCCCGCGCTCGACGGACCGCTCCTGCCTGCCGGCTGGCTGCGCGAGCCCGCGTCGTCGCTCCGGCGCGCCGGGCTCGTGGTGGTGACGCGCGCGGAAGCCGTCGACCCGCGCATCTCGGCCCTCGTCGAGCGCTTCCACGGCAAGCCGCCGGCCGCGTGGACGCGGCACGAGTGGACGCGCATCGAGCGCTTCGGCGCGGGCGGTCGGGACATGCCCATCGACGCGCTCGCGGGAAGCAAGGTTGTCTGCGTCTCCGCGCTCGCGAACCCCGCGTCGTTCGTCGACGAGGCATCGCGTCGCGGTGCGCGGGTCCGGGCGGACCTTCGGTTCCGCGACCATCATGCGTTCACCGCGTCGGACGCCTCCCGGATCGCGGCGGCGGCGCGGTCGCACGATGCGGCCGTCCTCTGCACGGGCAAGGATTGGGCGAAGCTGTCCCGGCTCGTTCACGATCCGGCTGGCGTGGAGTGGCTGGTCGTCCGCGCCGGCATCCGGTTCGTGGCTGGGGAGGACGCGGTCCGCGCCCGGTTGGCCGCGCTGTTCCCGGCGAGGAAGTTTCTCTAGAGAAACGCGAGTTTCGGGACACGTGCGGTCTCCCGGGGATTTCCTGTCATCTGTGCAGAACACAACCTGTTGGAATGTCCCGAGTTGCGGCATTGCTCCTTGACTCGATCTTCCCGCATTCCCATACTGCATCCGTTCCAGGGATCCGGGCCCTTCGCATCTCACAGACCCGCCAGGAGGCACTGCATGTCCACCGTCACCAAGAAGGAACTGATCGAGCGCCTGGCGGAGCAGTCGGGCCTCAAGCGCCAGGACGTGCGCAAGGTGGTGCAGGGCTTCCTCGACGAGATCATCAACGAGCTGGGCAAGGGCAACCGGCTCGAGTTCCGTGACTTCGGCGTCTTCGACGTCCGCGAGCGCGCCGAGCGCATCGCGCAGAACCCGAAGACCCTCGAGCGCGTGGTCGTCCCGGCCAAGCGGACCGCCCGTTTCCGCGTCGGCCGCCTGATGAAGCAGTGCGTCGATACCGGCGCCGCCGTCCCCGTCCTCACGGGTGCGGGAACCGGCGACGAGTGAACCGACCGCACGCCGCGCCCCGTGCCCGCCCGCGGGCTCGGTGACCTGGAGAACGCATGGAAGAGAAGCAAGGGTTCGACGGACGCGGCGATGCCGCGCGCTCGGGTGATCGCTCCTCGCGCAGGCGCGATGCCGTGCGCCGGGCGGTCGCGGACCCGGCGGAGGTCGCTCGGCTCTTCTCCGCGCTGCCGCCCTCGGCACCCGAGGCGGAGATGAGCCTGCTCGGCGCGATGATCGTCGACCCGAAGGTGATCTCCGACGTGATCGGGATCGTCAGCCAGCCCGACGACTTCGCGAAGGCCGGCCACGGCACGATCTTCCAGCACATGCTCGCGCTCTACGACTCGACGGCGACGCTCGAGATCGTGTCGCTCGTGCAGCGCCTGAAGGACCACGGCGTGCTCGAGGACGTCGGCGGCTCGACGTACCTGATGGACCTCGCGGAGGGCGTCGCCACCGCCGCCAATGCCGCGGAGTACGCGCGCCTCGTGCGCGAGAAGGCGACGCTGCGCGAGCTGATCCGCGCCGCCGGCGAGATCCTCGTCGACGCGCACCAGTCGCGGCAGGACCCGGTCCTCACGCTCGGCGAGGCCGAGGCGCGCATCTTCGCGATCGCGCAGCGGCGCGAGGCGCGGGCCGCGTCGGCGCTCCGCGACATCCTGCAGGAGACGATCCGCACGCTCGACCGCAACGCCGGCAAGCACGTCACCGGCGTGCCGACCGGCTTCGACGAGCTCGACGAGATGCTGAGCGGCCTGCAGCGCGGCGAGATGGTGATCCTCGCGGCCCGGCCCTCGATGGGCAAGACGGCGTTCGCGCTGAACATCACCGAGAACATGGCCTCGTCCTCGGGCGGCGTGGCGTTCTTCAGCCTCGAAATGGGCCGTCAGCAGCTCGTGCAGCGCATCCTGTGCGCGAAGGGCAACGTCGACGGGCAGAAGCTCCGCAAGAACATGCTGTCGCGCGACGAGTGGCAGCGCATCATGGGCGCCTGCGACAGCCTCAACGAGGTGCCCATCTTCATCGACGACACGCCGGGCCTCACGCTCCTGCAGATGCGCTCGAAGGCGCGCCGCATGAAGGAGAAGCACGGCATCGAGGCGATCGTGATCGACTACCTGCAGCTCATGAGCTCGGGCACCCGCGTCGAGAGCCGCCAGGTCGAGGTCAGCGAGATCTCGCGCGGCGTGAAGGCGATGGCGCGCGAGCTCGACGTGCCGGTCGTCTGCCTGAGCCAGCTGAACCGCCAGGCCGAGGGGCGCGAGGGGCACCGCCCGCGCATGAGCGACCTCCGCGAGTCCGGCTCCATCGAGCAGGACGCCGACGTCGTGATGATGCTCCACCGCGAGGCCTACTACCACAAGCAGGACCCCAACTGGGAGGAGGCGAATCCCAACCGCGCGAACATCGCGGAGGTGATCGTCGCCAAGCAGCGCAACGGGCCGACCGGCACGGTCGAGCTGCTCTGGGACAGCCGCACCACGGCGTTCCGGAACCTCTCGCCGCAGGGCGCGTCGCGCGGCGTCGAGTACGCCGGCCGCGGCGACGGCGGCGGCGAGTACGGGGACATCCCCGCGTGAGCGGGAGCGATGCAAGAGAGCCCGGCGCCGGGCGTTCGGCTCGTGGAATGGCAGGCGACGGACCAGTGTCCGCCGAGACCCTTGCCCTCGCCGCGCGCGGGGACGCTGCGGCGTGGAAATCGATCGTCGGCGAGTACTCGGGCCGGGTCTACGGCCTCCTCCGCTCGCAGGGCGCCAATCCCGAGCTCGCGGAGGAGGTGACGCAGTCGGTGTTCTGCACCGTGGCCGCGAAGCTCGCGGACTACGAGGACGCGGGGCGCTTCGAGAGCTGGCTCTTCCGGATCGCCATGAACCGCCTCCGCGACGACGCCCGGCGCAAGCGCCGGCACGCGAAGCCGGTGGGCGAGGGCGAGGTGCTCGAGGGCCTGGCGGCGGCGTCGCCGGCCGGTCCGGCTCGCGGCGCCGGTGACGAGGAACTGACCGCGCTGCGCTCGGCGGTGGCGCGCCTCTCGGAGACCGACCGCGAGGTGATCGACCTCCGGCACATCGCGGGCATGAGCTTCAAGCAGATGTCGGAGCACCTCGGCGAGCCGCTGGGGACGCTCCTTGCCCGACACCACCGGGCCCTGGCCAAGCTGCGCGCGCTGCTCGAGGGATCCGCCGCGGATTCCCGGGCCGAGGAGGCTCGGAAGTCATGAGGCGTCACAGGCGGAAACGAGGGTTCGGTTATCCGGCGCCGGCGCGGGCAATCGCTGCAATCCGGCACCTCCCCAGAGCGTTCGACAGGAGATTCGAGCAATGAGTGATCAGCACGACCATCTTCACGGCCTCCCCGACGAGGCGGCGCTCCGAGCCCTGGCCTCGCGCCTCGATGCCTCCGGCCGCGCCTTCGCCGCCGAGCGGTCGGGGCTCGCGGACCGCGTTCTTGCCGCGAGCGCGCCCGTCGCGTCGGCGTCCGCCGTGACCGCGTCCAGCCTGCCGTTCCCGTCGTTCCGTCGATGGGGCCTCGCTGCGGCCGCGGCCGTCGCGTTGGTCGGCTCCGTGGCCGTGTACCTGGTCGGCCAGGGATCGACCGTGGACCGCACCGCCGCCGGCGTGCTGTCCGTTCGTGCGCCCGAGCTTGCGCCGATCGGCGGTTCGGAGGCGCTGCTCGTGGCGCTCATCGACGAGGACACGGCGCTGCATGCCGCCGACGGATCCGGGCTCGACGCGGGCGCGGTCGTCCTGATGAGCGGCCGCTCGGTCGATGACGTGACCGTCGAGCTCGAGGAACTCCTGTCGGCCGGAGGCCGTCGATGAGCCGCTGGCTCGCGTCGACCGCGGCGCTCGCGCTGTTCGCCGCGCTTGCGCAGGCGGACGATCCGAAGGCGCCTCAGGCGCCGGCGGCGCCCGCGACGGCCACCCCCGCCGACGCACCGATGCCTGCCGAGGGGCCTGCGCCGCGACCGGCGGTGACGGGCGATGCCGCGCGCCGCGACGGCAGCCGGTGGCGCCCCGACGGACCGATGTCGCCCGAGATGGTCGAGCGCGTGCTCGCCGTCGCCCGCGACGTGTCGCCGGAGCTTGCGGCGCAGCTCGAGAAGATGCGTGCCGAGTCGCCGGAGCAGGTCTCGCAGGCCATGCGGCAGAACGCGCGTCGCCTGATGGCGCTCGCCGTCATCAAGGAGCGCAACCCCGACCTGTACGCCGTGCGCGTCGAGGATGCGCGCCTGCAGCTCGAGCTGCGCAAGCTCGGCGACCAGTACCGCGCGGCCACGCAGGCGGGCGACGCCGCCGGCGCCGAGACCATCGCCGCCCAGATCGCGGCGAAGGTCCGCGCGCAGGTCGACGTCGACCTGAAGGCGCGGGCGCAGGAGCTCGTCGCGCTCGACGAGCAGATGAAGGCGCTGCGCGAGGAGCTCGTGACCGAGGAGCGCCGCACCGCCGAGCGCGTCGCCGAGCGGATCGACGCCGTCAAGAAGGGGCAGCCGATCCAGGAGCGCGGCATGTTCGGCGAGGGCGGATCGCGCCGGCCGAAGCCGGACGGTGCCGACGCCCCCAAGGCCGCGAACCCGAAGAACTCCGCCTGAGTCGCACCGCGCGCCGCCGCGCTGGCGATCCGTAGACTCCCCGCGTGGACGCTGCGCAGCGGAGATGGACACGGCTCGGATGGTGGACGCTGGCGATCGTCGCCGCGGCGTGCGTCCTCTCGTCGCCGTGGACGTTCGGTCGCGTGCGGATCGGCAACGCCGACGAGCCGCGGTACGCGGCATCCAACCTGAACCTCAACCAGCTGCCGCCCGCGTGGATGGAGCTGTCGCCCGAGGAGGCGGACCGCGTCGAGTCCGCCGTCGCCGCGGGCGACTACGTGCCCGGCCGGCTGCTCGGGACCGACGTGCTCGGTCGTGACGTGCTCGCCCGCGTGCTCGCCGGCGGCCTGTTCAGCATGCTCGTCGGCTTCAGCTCCGCGGCCGTCGCGGTGGTAATCGGGACCGCGTGGGGTGCAGCCGCGGGCTTCGCGGGCGGGCGCGTCGACGCGGTCCTCATGCGGATCGTCGACGTGCTGTACGGGCTCCCGTCGATCCTGCTGGTGGTGCTGCTCGCGATCGCGGTGGAGGGGCTCGTCGGGCGCGCCGGCGAGCGCATGTCCCCGGGCGCGTCGCAGGCCGTCGGGCTCGCGGTGCTGCTCATCGCCATCGGCGGCACGAGCTGGCAGACGATGTCGCGGGTGGTCCGGGGTCAGGTGCTCAGCCTGCGGTCGCAGCCGTTCATGGAGTCGTGCCGCGCGGTCGGCGTGCCCGCGTCCCGGCAGTTCCTGGTGCACGTCCTGCCGAACCTCGTCGGCACGATCGCGGTCTACGCGACGCTCGCCGTGCCGGCGGCGATCCTCAGCGAGAGCTTCCTGAGCTTCCTCGGCATCGGCGTGCGCGAGCCGCTCCCGAGCTGGGGGAACCTCGCGAGCGCGGGGCTCTCGGAGGTGAACCTCGTGAAGAGCCGCTGGTGGCTGCTGGCCGCGCCGTGCGCGCTGATCGCGGTCACGCTGGTGGCGCTCAACTTCATCGGCGACAGCCTGCGCGCGCGGTTCGACCCGACCGCGAGCCGCGCCCGGTGGTGATGGCGCGATAACGGCGGACGCCCGCGCGCTGCCGTGCGTGGGGTTGCGCTACGCTTCCCGTCCCCAAAGGCAACCCATGCAGAACCGATTCGGCATCAAGGACTTCCTGTTCCTGGTCGTGCTCCTGGCCACGCTCGGCAGCGTCTGGCTGTCGATGGTGCAGAAGACGCGGATGGAGCTCGCGCAGGCGGACATGAAGGCGAAGCTCGACGGGATCGAGCAGCAGCTCGCGCAGCTCGGCCGGAAGGTCGAGTCCGGCGTCGCGCTCGCGCCGGGCGTCGGCGCGGCGGCCGCCGGTGCGGCGGACGATTCGTGGGCGCGTCCCGGGGTGAGGATCGAGCGCTGGTCCGCGCCGCGCGCGGCGACCGACCCGACCAAGGTGCCCGGCTTCGCGATCGGCGGGGAATTCACCGAGCTCTTCGAGGCCCAGCCCGCGAAGCTCGTCCCCTACATCTCGAGCGACGTCTACTCGACCCGCGTGCTCGACCGCGTGTGCGAGGGCCTCGGCAGCTTCGACCCGAAGACGCTGAAGATGGAGGGCGCGCTCGCCGACGGCTGGCAGATCGACCCGGACGGGCTCTGGATCCGCGCGCACATCCACCCGCGCGCGCGGTTCAGCGACGGCCAGCCGGTCACCGCCGAGGACGTCCGCTGGACGAACCTCGACTTCATCGCCAACCCGCTGATCGAGGCCGAGCGCGCGCGAAGCACGCAGGACAACCTCAAGGACGTGAAGGTGATCGACGAGCGCACCGTCGAGTTCGTCTTCAAGGAGCCGCTCTTCACGAACATCCTGGTGGCGTTCGGGAACCCGGTGCTGCCGAAGCACTTCTTCTCGCGGTTCGAGCCGTCGCAGATCAACCAGGCCACCGGCCTCATCATGGGCAGCGGGCAGTTCCGCATCGAGCGGCTGCCGTCCGGCCCGGAGGACCTTTCGAACCAGTGGACGCCCGGCCAGGACGTGGTGCTCGTGCGCAACGAGCAGTACTGGGCGGAGAAGCCGTCCCTCGACCGGCTGCGGTTCCGCACCGTGAAGGACGACCTCGCGCGGCTCGTCGCGTACCGCAACGGCGAGGGATCGATGATGCTGCCCACCGCGCCGCAGTTCAACAAGGTGCTGCGCGACGAGCCCGACTTCGAGAAGACGAGCTACGCGCTGAAGTGGACCAACATGCGCTGCGGCTACAGCTTCATCGCGTGGCAGTGCGGCCCGCGCAACGGCAAGCCGACGCCGTTCGCCGACAAGCGCGTGCGGCGCGCGATGACGCACCTCCTCGACCGCGAGCGGATGATCCGCGACGTCTGGGACGGGATCGGCATCGTCGCGAAGGGGCCGGTGAACCCCGAGAGCCCGGGCAGCGATCCCGTGGTGCAGCCGCTCGCGTTCGACCCGGAGAAGGCGAAGGCGCTGCTCGCCGAGGCCGGCTGGCAGGACCGCAACGGCGACGGGGTGCTGGAGGACGGCAAGGGCGACCCCTTCGAGTTCGAATACACGTATGCGACCGGCGGCGAGATCTCCGAGCGCCTCGCGCGCTTCGTGAAGGACAGCTACGCGAAGGCCGGCATCGTCGTGAAGACGCGCCCGCTCGACTGGAGCCGCTACCAGGAGATCCTCAAGCTCCGCGACTTCGACGCGATCACCATGGGCTGGGGCGCGAACGCCCCCGAGAGCGACCCGCGGCAGATCTGGCACTCCGAGAGCATCAAGGAGGGCGGCGACAACTTCACGCAGTGGTCCAACAAGGACTGCGACGCGCTCATCGAGAAGGGCCGGCGCACCATGGACGAGGCCGAGCGCATGCAGGTGTGGCGGCAGTTCGAGGCGGTGATCGCCGAGGACCAGCCGTACACGTTCGTGCGCGTCGCGCCGTGGCTGCGCTTCGTGAAGCGCGACTTCGGCAACGTGAACACGTACAAGACGGGCCTGCAGCCGGAGGAATTCTTCCGGATCATGTCGGCGAACCCCGGAACCTGAAGACCCGCGCGACGCACCGGCGCCGATGCTCTCCTACCTCCTCCGACGCCTCGCCTTCATGGTCCCGACCATCCTCGGGATCACGCTGATGGTGTTCATGCTGCTGGCGCTCGCGCCGGGCGGCATCGGCGCGGGGCTCGCGGTCTCGGGCGGGCAGATGAGCGACACGAGCAAGGTCGCGCAGATGCAGGCCTACCTCGAGGACCGCTACGGGCTGAACGACCCGGTGATCGTGCAGTACGTGCGTTGGCTTGGCCGCATCTCGCCCGTGAAGTTCGGCGAGCGCGACCTGCGGACGCCCTCTGGCGAGCGCGTGTCGCCGCCGCGCGCGATCGAGGACCCGCCGCTCGCCCGCGCGTTCCCGCTTCCCGCGGTGCCCGAGGTCGTGGACGCGCCGCCGCAGGGCGAGCAGCTGACGCTCGAGTTCAAGAAGCTGCAGCGCGAGGCCGAGGGCACGCGCCGCGAGTACATCGGGAGCGTGCGGCAGTTCCGCGACGCGCTCGCCGACTGGGCGCGCGCGCAGGGGCCGGAGACGGCGTCGCGGCTCGACGCGAAGGGCTCAGCGCGGGTCTCCGACTTCGAGGGCGTGTCGTTCGATCCCGCGTCCGCCGGGTACGCGAAGCTCGCGGAGGCCGCGGCCACCGCGCGAACGAAGTGGATCGCCGCGCGCACCGCGCAGGCCCGGGCCATGGCCGCGTTCCGTGCCGGCCCGTACCCGAAGAGCGGCATCCCGCTGGTGCCCGGGCTCGTCTCGCTCGATACCCCGGACCTCGGGGTCGCCTTCAGCAAGAACCGTCCGGTGGCCGACCTGATCCTCACGGCGCTCCCGGTGACGCTCCTCATCAACCTGATCGCGTTCCCGATCTCGTACCTGATCGCCGTACCGACCGGCGTCCTCGCGAGCGTGCGGCGCGGCGGGTGGTTCGACGTGGCGTCGGGGTTCCTGTTCCTCGGCCTCTACTCGGTGCCGACGGTGCTCGCCGGCGTCTTCGCGATCGGCTTCCTGGCGAACAAGCAGTACCTCGGCTGGTTCCCGGTGAGCGGGCTGCACGACAGCGCCGCCGCGTCGATGACGTTCCTCCCGTTCACCGATGCCGCGGGCGAGTGGCACCGCGGCTACCTGGTGGACACCCTCTGGCACGTGGCGCTCCCGGTGCTCTGCCTGGTGTACGCGTCGTTCGCCGTCCTGAGCAAGCAGACGCGCGCGTCGATGCTCGACAACTTCAACGCCGACTACGTCCGCACCGCGAAGGCGAAGGGCGTGCCTCGCAAGGACGTCGTGCTCCGGCACGTGTTCCGCAACAGCCTGCTCCCCCTGATCACGATGTTCGTCGGCATCTTCCCGGCGATGCTCGCGGGGAGCGTGGTCATCGAGCGCATCTTCACGGTGCCCGGCATGGGCAGCCTGATCCTCGAGGCGATCGACCTGCGCGACCGCGAGATCATCCTTGCCAACACGTTCATGGTGGCGTGCGTCAACCTGCTGGCGCTGCTGCTCGCCGACATCCTCTACGCGGCGGCCGACCCGCGAGTGAGCTTCAACCGTGCCTGATCCCTCGCCGACCGCCGTTCCCGCCGCGATCTCCGGCATCGACGTGATGCGCGGCGTGGGCGCCGTGCGCGCCAAGGGCTTCTGGGCCGACGCGTGGGAGCGCGTGCTCAGGCGGCCCGGCGCGGTGTTCGGGCTGTGCTGGATCGGCGTCGTCGCGTTCTTCGCGGTGTTCGCGCCGCTGATCGCGAATGCGCATCCGCTCACCTACGTGGCCGACGACGGCCGGCACTGGCCGCTGCTCGAGCACCTCCAGCCGACCGACTGGCTGCTCCTCGCGGGCGCCATCCTCGGCGTCCCGTGGGTGTTCCTCGGCACCCGCTCGCTGAAGCGCTCCCAGCGGCTCGGCGTGCTCGTCACCTGCGCGCTGCAGGCCGGGGCGGTCGTCCTGCTGTCGACCGCGATCCTTGCGTGGGCCGGCGGCGCGGACCGCGCCGAGTGGATCAAGACCATGATGCGCGAGGGGCAGGGCGTGGCGCTCGTCGTGGCGCTGGTGACGCTCCCCGTGAGCGTCGCGGCGGCGATGGTGCCGGCGGTCGACTCGCGGGCGGTGCGCGCGGGCGCAGCCTCGCTCGCCGCCGTCGCCGCCTTCCTCGCGTGCACGTTCGCGGGCGGCGCGTCGCTCGTCAACTTCGAGCGCTACATGGACGAGGAGCGCGCCGGCACGATCCGCGAGGTCGTCTGGGCGCCGGTGCCGTGGTCGCCGCAGTACACGCGGAGCGACATGGTCGCCGTCGCGCCGGGCTCGCGCGTCGAGGACGTGCCCGCGCTCGCCGAGTTCAGCGGCACCGAGTTCGGCGCGCGGCGCCTGCTGCTGGGCTCGGACGCGCTCGGCGGCGACGTCCTCTCGCAGATGCTGTGGGCGTGCCGCCTCTCGATCTCGATCGGGATCGTCTCGACGGGCATCTCGGTCGTGATCGGCGTGACGATCGGCGCGGTCATGGGGTACTTCGGCGGGAAGGTGGACCTGTTCCTCTTCCGCATCGTCGAGATCTTCATGGCGGTGCCGGTGCTCTTCCTGCTGATCGTCGCCGCCGGCGTGCTGCCGCGCGACACCTACGTGATGATGGCGATCATCGGCTGCTTCAGCTGGACTGGCGCGGCCCGGTTCACGCGCGCCGAGTTCCTCAAGCTGCGAAACCAGGACTTCGTGCAGGCGGCCCGCGCGAACGGCCTCCCGGTGTCGAAGATCCTCTTCCGGCACATGCTCCCGAACGGCGTGACGCCGGTGCTCGTCGACGCGAGCTTCGCGGTCGCCGCGGCGATCACCGTCGAGGCCACGCTCAGCTACCTCGGCCTCGGGCCGGACGGGCAGGCGAGCTGGGGCAAGCTGCTCTCGAGCGCGACCGCCGCCACCGGCACCTTCGTCTGGTGGCTCGCGGTGTTCCCGGGGGCGGCGATCTTCCTCTCCGTCCTCAGCTACAACCTGCTCGGCGAGGCGATGCGCGACGCGATCGACCCGAAGCTCCGGAAGGCGGCCCACTGATGAGCGACCTCACCGTCCCCGTGCTCGAGGTCGCGGACCTCGCCGTCAGCTTCGACAACTCGAACGGCGGCCCGCGCATCCAGGCCGTGAACGGCGTGCACATGACGCTGTTCCCGCAGCAGACGCTCGCCGTCGTCGGCGAGTCGGGCTGCGGCAAGAGCGTCACCGCGATGAGCACGATGCAGCTGATCCCGCGCCCGCCGGGCCGGTTCGACCGCGGCAGCATCCTCTTCGAGGGCCGGGACATCTGCACGCTCTCCGAGGACGAGATGCTCTCCGTGCGCGGCGGGAAGATCGCCATGATCTTCCAGGAGCCGATGACGAGCCTGAACCCCGTCTACACCATCGGCGACCAGCTGATGGAGGCGATCTTCCTGCACCAGAAGGTCGGCCCCGACGAGGCGCGCCGCATCGCGCTGCAGGCGATGAAGGACGTCGGGATCAAGAAGCCCGAGGAACGCCTCGCGATGTACCCGCACCAGTTCTCCGGCGGGATGCGCCAGCGCGTGATGATCGCGATGGCGCTCGCGTGCCGGCCGAAGGTGCTGCTCGCCGACGAGCCGACCACCGCGCTCGACGTGACGATCCAGGCGCAGATCCTCGAGCTGCTGCGCGAGCTGCAGCGCGACCGGGACATGGGGATCATGCTGATCACGCACAACCTCGGCGTCGTCGCCGAGAACGCCGACGTCGTCTGCGTGATGTACGCGGGGCGCGTGGTCGAGTACGCGAACGTCTTCGAGCTCTTCGACGAGCCGCTGCACCCCTACACGCGGGGGCTGTTCCGGTCGATCCCGATGCTCCGCGACCAGAAGCACCGCCTCGTGACCATCCGCGACGTCACGAACGACGCCGCCGAGTTCCGCAAAATCCCCGGGGTCGTGCCCTGGTGGCCCGACATGCCCGCCGGCACGAAGCCGGACCTTGCCTCCGGCCGCGACGAGCACGTCCTGGTCGAGGTGCGCCCGAACCGCTGGGTCGGCTGCTGGCGGACGCCCGAACTGCAGTCCCGGACCCACCGGCGGCCCTCGCTGGACTTCCGGCGCGGCGACCGCTGAACGCTTATCGTTCCGGCATGTCCCTCATCGAGCCCGGCCGCAAGGCCCCCGCGTTCTCCGCGCCGGACCAGTCCGGCACCGTTCATTCGCTGAAGGGGCTCGCG
>JAIYBS010000346.1 GCA_027488415.1 Planctomycetaceae bacterium
GTCGGTCGGGGTGATGCGCTCCAGCGCATCGCTGGCGGTCCGGACCCGGACCATCGACGGCACCGCGTTGTCGCGGAGGAACTTCATCGCGGTCTCCTCGTCCTTGTGGTGCTTGGAGGAGAGCGTCTCAAGCTCGCGCGTGGCGGTGCGCAGCTCGTTCACCAGACCGACGTAGATGCGCAGCTCGTTCTGCGTCTCGGTGCAGTCGACGTCGGCGGCGAGGGTGGCGCTCACGGTGCTCGCGAGCTCCTCCTGGGTGCGCAGGGCGGCCGGCAGCACCTGGGTGCGGACCATCTGGACGAGCGTGCGGCACTCGATGCCCATCACCGTGCAGTAGTTCTCGACGAGCACGTCGTACCGCGCGTCGAGCTCGCGCGAGTTCAGCACGTGGTACTTCGCGAAGACGTCCTTCGCCTTCTTCGTCTTGAACGCGCCGAGCGCGTCGGCGGTGCTGCGCATGTTGGGCAGGCCGCGCTTCTCGGCCTCCTTGTGCCAGGCCTCCGAGTAGCCGTCGCCGTCGAAGCAGACGCGGCGGTGCTTCTTGATGACGTCCTTGAGCACGGCCTTCACGGCGGACTCGAGCTTCGCGGCCGAGGGGTTCTTCCCGGCCTTCTTCTCGAGCTCCGTCGCGACGAAGTCGATGCTCTCGGCGACGATCGTGTTCAGGACGGTGTTCGGCCACGCCACGGCCGCCGTCGAGCCGACCGCGCGGAACTCGAACTTGTTGCCGGTGAAGGCGAACGGCGAGGTACGGTTGCGGTCGCTCGCGTGGCGCGGGATCTGCGGCAGGGTGGTCGCGCCGAGGTCGAGGGCGCCGCCCGTCTTCGTCTTCTTCGGCGTGCCGCTCTCGAGCTGGTCGATGATGTCCGTGAGCATGTCCCCGAGGAAGATGCTCATGATCGCCGGCGGCGCCTCGTTGGCGCCGAGGCGGTGGTCGTTCGGGGCGCTCGCGATCGAGGCGCGCAGCATGTCGGCGTGCAGGTCGACGGCGCGGATCACCGCCGCGAGGAACACGAGGAACTGCATGTTCGTGTGCGTCTCCTCGCGCGGGTCGAGGAGGTTGACGCCGGTGCTGGTCGCCATCGACCAGTTGTTGTGCTTGCCGCTGCCGTTGATGCCGGCGAAGGGCTTCTCGTGCAGGAGGCACTCGAAGCCCCACTTGCGCGCGACCATGCGGAGGACCTGCATGGTGATCATCTGGTGGTCGACGGCGATGTTCGCGTTCTCGAACATCGGAGCGAGCTCGTACTGGCTCGGCGCGACCTCGTTGTGGCGGGTCTTCACCGGGACGCCGAGCTCGAAGAGCCGCGCCTCGACCTCGGCCATGAACGAGAGCACCCGGTCGGGCACCGCGCCGAAGTAGTGGTCGTCGAGCTGGTGGCCCTTCGGCGCGTTCGCGCCGATCATCGTGCGGCCGGTCATCATCAGGTCGAGCCGGGCCTCGGCCTGCTCGCGCTCGACCAGGAAGTACTCCTGCTCGCAGCCGAGGGTGCCGCCGACGTGGGAGACGCCCTTGTCGGTGCCGAAGAGCTTCAGGACGCGCATCGCCTGCTTCGACATCGCCTGGATCGAGCGCAGGAGCGGCGTCTTCTTGTCGAGGGCCTCGCCCGTCCAGCTGACGAACGCGGTCGGGATGCAGAGCGTCGTGATGCCCGAGGGGTTCTTGAGGAGGAAGGCGGGGCTGGTGCAGTCCCACGCCGTGTAGCCGCGGGCCTCGTAGGTGTCGCGGATGCCGCCCGAGGGGAAGCTCGACGCGTCGGGCTCGCCGATCACGAGCTGGCCGCCGGAGAACTTCTCGATCGCGCTGCCGTCCGACATCGGGCTGAGGAAGGCGTCGTGCTTCTCGGCGGTGATGCCGGTGAGCGGCTGGAACCAGTGGCAGTAGTGCGTGGCGCCGTGCTCGATCGCCCAGTCCTTCATCGCCACCGCGACGGTGTTGGCGATCGCCGGGTCGAGCGGCGTGCCCTCGCTGATCGTCTTCTGAAGCTTGGCGAACACGTCGCTCGGCAGGCGCTTCAGCATCGTGTCGCCGCTGAAGGTCATGCAGCCGAAGTAGTCGGACGCGCGCGTCGGGTTGTCGAAGGTCGAGGTGTTCGAGGTCATCTGCGGGCCGTTCGAGTTCGTGGTGTTCGGGTGCATGGGGGTCTCGGGCCTCCTTGGCCCAACGGGATAACGTAGGGGGACTCAGCGGCGGAATCAAGGTCGTCGGCAAGCCTGAAACCGCCGAATCTCGCCGCCGGGGCTCGCCGGGCGGACCATCCGCGAAAAAACTTCCGCGGAAGGCTTGACTCTCGGATCGGAAGTGGCACGTTTCTCCCGGCGCGGTTGCAGCGCCTGGCGGGACCCGGAAAGGGGGTTGTTCCCAGCGGTCTGACCGACGCGCCGAGTGGCCTTCGATCGGACGTGCTCCCTTTCCCCGGAGACCTGCCACCATGTCCGCTCGCCTTGCGGCTGCCGCCGCCCTCGCCATCGCGACCGCCTCGAACGCTGCCCTCGTCTATGGAGGCGGGACCGAGACCGGATCCCGCTACAACCCGGGCGCCGGCGCGATCACCTACATGAACTGCTTCACCGCCGTGGGTGCGGGCCAGAACCAGCTGTCGCTCGACAGCGTGTCCGTCGGCATCCGCCGGCTCATCGCGGCCGGTGCGCTCGTCGACGTGGGCATCAAGATCTACGCCGCCGAGATGACCTTCGACGGCACCAACTTCGGCCGCGGCGCCAACTACGAGATCTTCTCGTCCGCGTCGCTCGGCGGGGGCGCCGCCTCGATCACGCAGATCGTGAACACCGGTGCGCTCTCCGGCATCACCCTCAACCTCGAGACCGCGTCCAACGCCGGTCTCGGCGGATGGTGGATCGGCGTCGAGTTCACGGGCGCGAACGCCGCGAATACCGCCAACGGCTGGCGCATCGTGAACGCCCCGACGACCGGCGCTTCGATCAACGCGTTCGGTGTCTTCAACCAAGCCGGCAGCGGCGCGTTCCAGTCGTTCTTCGCCTTCGGCACGCCGCCGGGATCGGGCCCGAGCCGCTTCATGGTCGACGTCAACGGCACGCTCGTCCCCGCTCCGGGCGCGCTGGCGCTCCTCGGCGTGGCCGGTCTCGCCGGTGCCCGCCGCCGTCGCTGATCGCGCTCGTCCGCACCTGAATCCATCCGACGGGCCCCGGCAATCGCCGGGGCCCGTTGCGTTCAGGCCTTGGTGGTGTCCTTCAGCCAGCCCTTTCGCCAGAAGTACACGAGGAACCCGAGCGAGGTCGCAGCCATCAGCCCGAGCGCGATCCAGAAGCCGTGCTCGCGGTCGCTCATCGGGAGGATCTCGAAGTTCATCCCCCACAGCCCGGTGAGGAAGCTCAGCGGCATGAAGATCGTCGCGATGATCGTCAGCACCTTCGAGGTCTCGCCGAGCTTCATGTTGACGCTCGTCATGTAGATCTCGAGGAGGTCGTTCGCCATGTAGCGGTCGGTCTCGATCTGGTCGAGCGCCCGCGCCACGTGGTCGGAGAGGTCGCGCAGGTACGGGCGCGTGTCGGCGCTGAAGACGCGGTCGAGCGCCAGGAGGTTGGAGGCGGTGTCGCGGATCGGCAGCAGCGCGCGCCGCATCCGGATCAGCTCGCTCCGCGCGAGCCGGATCTGTGAGAGCTGCTTGCCGGTGGGGCGCCGGAACACCTCGTCCTCGAGGTCCTCGACCATTCCGCCGATCCGGTCGACGATCGGGAAGTAGGCGTCGATCACCGCGTCGGCGATCGCGTAGGCGAGGTAGTCGGCGCCGTGCGAGCGAAGGCGGCCGGCGGGGTTGCGGATGCGGGCGCGCAGGGCGTCGAGGCAGTCGCCCGGGACGCTCTGGAAGCTGATCACGTAGCGCGGCGTCATCCACAGCGCGATCTGCTCCGTCCAGAATCCCTTGGCGTCCTCGTGCGGCATCGGCAGGACGATGAACGTCCCGTCGGGGTAGGTATCGACCTTGGCGCGCTGCGAGAGGTCGGAGGCGTCCTCGATCGCGAGCGGGTGGATCCCGAAGCGCTCGGCGATGGCCTTGAGCAGGTTCGCGTCGCCGAGGCCGTCCACGTTGATCCACGCGACCGGCAGGTCGCCGGTCACGGCGTCGAGCTCGGCCAGGCTCCCGATGCGCGCCTCGGCGACGCGATCGGGCCCGAACGCGATCACCGACATCTCGGGGGGCAGCGCATCGGGATGCACCACGATCGTCCCGGGCGCCGTGTGCAGGTTCGCCGGCTTGCGCAGGCGCCGCCGCGCGAGCTTCGCGGTGAGGGCGGTGCGGCGGAGCGCGTGCGAGACGACGCCCGGCAGCTCGATGGACGGCAGCCTGGTCATGGGTTCGCTCCCGCGGCGGCGGCTTCCAGCGCCTTCCATCCGCACCAGGCGAGGAGCAGCGCGCGCGCGCTCCAGGCGACGGTGCGGATCCAGTTGGTCGAGACGAGCCGCGCGTGGGCGTCGGCGTCGAAGCCGCGCGACAGCACGTTGTGGCAGGGCACCTGGATGAACGCGGTCGACGCCCAGATCGCGGCGAGGAGGGCGATCAGCGCCCACGCGGCCCACGCGGGCACGCCCCGCGGTCGCAGCGCGACGAGCGCGACCGCCGCGAGAAGCTCGGCGAGCATCGCGGGGCCGACCACCATCGTGATCAGGTGCGCGTGCGCCTGCTCGTAGGCGGCGAAGCCCTCGCGGCCGACTCGGGCGAAGAGCGGGTAGTGCACGACCTGGATCGTCCAGATCAGGCCGGCGAGGAACCATGCCAGCGCCACGTTCGCCACCAGCACCGCGGACTGCGGGTTCATGACGCCACCGTTCATGACGCCACCTCCAGCACCTCGAGCGCGTCGGTCGACGGCACGAGCGTCGCGACCGTGAACCTCGGCGCGCGGTGCAGGGCGCCGGGGTTGATGATCCTCGTCCCGCCGACGCGCTCGTCCCGGAGCTCGTGCGTGTGGCCGTGCACCAGGTACTGCGCGCCGCCCGAGACGGCCGCGCGCATCGGCGCGATCTCGTGCCCGTGGGTGAAGACGATCCGACGGCCGTCCACCGAGATCTCGCCGGCCTCGCCGTGCACCGCGATGCCGAGGTCGCGCGCATATCGCTCGAGCGAGCGACTGTTCCAGTCGCAGTTGCCCCAGACGACGTGGCTGTCGAGCCCCGCGAGCTGGTCGAGCACGAGGTCGTCCTCGATGTCGCCGCAGTGGACGAACGTGGTCGCGCCGCGCGCGCGCAGCGCCTCGATGGCGCGCTTGGTGCGCTCCCATCGCGAATGGCTGTCCGAGAGCAGGCCGACGACGGTCGCCATGGGGGTACGGTACCCTTCGCGGTCCGCCATGACCGCTCCCGTGACCCGATTCGCCCCGTCCCCGTCCGGCCACCTCCACGTGGGCGGCGCACGCACCGCGCTGTTCTGCTGGGCCTTCGCCAAGGGTCGCGGCGGCACGTTCCTGCTCCGGATCGAGGACACCGACCAGAAGCGCTCGAGCGGCGCCGCGAGCGTCGGCTT
Organism: Planctomycetaceae bacterium; assembly: GCA_027488415.1. Lineage (GTDB taxonomy): Bacteria > Planctomycetota > Phycisphaerae > Phycisphaerales > SM1A02 > UBA966. Next base: position 5,505 of record JAIYBS010000346.1, read on the forward strand.
CCTGAAGGATCTTGCCTGGCTCGGGATCGACTGGGACGAGGGTCCGCAGCTCGGCTCCTGCGGCGGCGGCGCAAACGGCCCCTACTTCCAGAGCGAGCGCCTGGACACCTACAACCGCGTGCTCGCGAAGCTCGTCGACGAGGGCAA
>JAIYBS010000114.1 GCA_027488415.1 Planctomycetaceae bacterium
AAGCACCTCGCGCCGAACCAGAAGGAGATCGCCGAGCAGCTCGGCCTGAAGCTCGACTACGACTTCAACGGCGAGGCGTACTACACCGTCAGCGGCCAGAACTCCAACAACTCGGTCCGCCTCTCGGACGAGTTCATGGACGCGGTCGCGAAGGACGGCGAGTGGACGCTCGTCCGCCGCACCGACGGCAAGCCCGCCAAGACCATGAAGGCGCGTGACCTCTGGAAGCAGATCAACGAGGCCGCGTGGCACTGCGCCGACCCCGGCGTGCAGTACGACAGCACCATCAACGCCTGGCACACCTGCCCCGAGGGCGGCCGCATCAACGCCAGCAACCCGTGCAGCGAGTACATGTTCCTCGACAACACGGCGTGCAACCTGGCGTCGATCAACCTGATGAAGTTCTACGACTCCGAGTCGCGGACCTTCGACCTCGAGGGCTACGAGCACGCGATCAGCCTGTGGACCGTGGTCCTCGAGATCAGCGTGCTGATGGCGAGCTTCCCCTCGAAGGAGATCGCCGAGCTCAGCTGGAAGTACCGCACGCTCGGCCTCGGCTACGCCAACCTCGGCGCCATGCTGATGCAGGCGGGCATCCCCTACGACAGCGAGGCCGGTCGCGCCGTGTGCGGCGCGCTCACCGCGATCCTCACCGGCCGCAGCTACGCCGCGAGCGCCGTGCTCGCCGCCGAGCACGGGCCCTTCGACGGCTACAAGGCGAACAAGGAGCACATGCTCCGCGTGGTCCGCAACCACCGCCGCGCCGCGCAGGGCGTTGCCCGCGACAGCGGCGAGTACGAGGACCTGCGCATCGCGCCGGTGCCGATCGACCACGGCATCTTCACCTCGGGCGGCGTGAACATCGCCAACTCGGCCGACATGCTCGACCGTGCCGTCGCCTCCTGGGACGACGCGCTCAGCTTCGGCAAGAAGCACGGCTTCCGCAACGCGCAGACCACCGTCATCGCGCCGACCGGCACCATCGGCCTGCTGATGGACTGCGACACCACCGGCGTCGAGCCCGACTTCGCGCTCACGAAGTTCAAGAAGCTCGCGGGCGGCGGCTACTTCAAGATCGCCAACCAGTCGCTGCGCCCGGCGCTCGCGGCCCTCGGCTACTCGCCGGTCCAGGTCGACGAGATCCTGCAGCACGTCATGGGCACGCTGAGCCTCGAGGTCCCGATGCCGTCCGAGGACGGCTCGATCCCCGCGCACGGCCCGACGTTCCGCGACTACCTGCTCGAGTCCGGCTTCACCGGCGACGAGCTGGTGAAGGTCGAGAACGGCCTGCCGACGGTCTTCGAGATCTCCTTCGCGTTCAGCGCCTGGAGCATGCCGGAGCGCATCCTCGCGGCGAAGGGCATCGACCCGGCCGCGGCCCGCAACGACATGAAGTTCAACGGCCTGCGAGCGCTCGGCATGAGCCGCAAGCAGATCGAGGCGCTGAACCTCCGCATCTGCGGCACGCAGACGGTCGAGGGCGCCCCGCACCTCAAGGAGAAGCACCTCGCGGTCTTCGACTGCGCGAACCGCTGCGGCAACCTGGGCACGCGCTTCATCGCGCCCGAGGGCCACATCCGCATGATGGCCGCCGCGCAGCCCTTCATCACGGGCGCCATCAGCAAGACCATCAACCTCCCCAACGAGGCCAAGGTCGAGGACATCGGCGCCTGCTACACGCTCAGCTGGGAGCTCGGCCTGAAGGCGAACGCCCTCTACCGCGACGGCTGCAAGCTCAGCCAGCCGCTCAACACCAAGACGGACGCCTCGGACGAGCGCGAGGAGGCCGACACCGAGGGCCTCGAGACGACCACCAAGATCGTCGAGCGCGTCGTCGAGGTCGAGCGCGTCGTCGAGGTCGCGGTCGAGCGCGTCGTCGAGCGCCCGATGCGCCGCCGCCTGCCGGACACCCGCGAGTCGGTGACGCACAAGTTCAACGTCGCCGGCCACGAGGGCTACCTGATCGTCGGCCTGTATGACGACGGCAAGCCCGGCGAGCTCTTCATCACGATGGCGAAGGAGGGCTCGACGATCGGCGGCCTGATGGACTCGCTCGGCACGGCGATCAGCCTGGCCCTGCAGTACGGCGTGCCGGTCGAGAGCATCGTCAACAAGTTCGCGCACCAGCGCTTCGAGCCGATGGGGATGACCACCAACTCGGACATCCCGTTCGCGAAGAGCCTGGTCGACTACATCTTCCGCTGGCTCGGCATGCAGTTCATCGACGGCTACCGCGAGCAGAACGCTCCGCGCCGCTCGAAGCCGGCGGAGATCGCACCCACCGGCGGCGCAGGAAGCGCCGTCGCCCACACCGACAGCAAGGAGGCTGGATGGCACGGACGCATCACCGCGCAGTCGCACGGCGCCCCGACGGACGCTCCGTCGTCGAACGGCGGGTCGCTCGGCGCCCAGGCGAAGACCGACGTGGACTCGATCCTCGCCCGTCGCTCGATCTCGGTCGTTGTGGCCGACACGATCATCGACGGTTCGGGTGGGGCGAAGCAGTCCGCTGCGACGCCGGAGCCCGTGGCCGCCGCCGAGGCGCGCGTGGGCGGCAACGTGCTTGACCAGTCGAACGCGAACCTCATGGGCGATGCCCCGGCCTGCGACAGCTGCGGGTCGATCACCGTCCGCAACGGCACCTGCTACCGCTGCCTGAACTGCGGCAGCTCGATGGGCTGCTCCTGAGCCCACGGACCACGTCCCGTCGTGCGGTCGCGCCATGGATTGGCGCACCGCACGACGGGGCCTTCCCGAACAACCGCTCGACCGACGCACGGCCGCGTCGCGAGGGCCCAGGATTCCCGAAAGGACTCCCGGACTCCAGCACATGCGCTGCGCGCGGCCTCCGACCCGCGCGCGGCGCGACAACCGACGCGATGCGGGCGAGTGCGTGACGGCGATCACGGTCAGCGAGTGGATGGACCCTCCTTGCAGGCCGGATGAGCACGGACAACGCGCACTTCGGCCCCCTCTCCTGGGAACGGATGCCCCCCGACGGGCCGCGCAGCGAGCGATCGCGGCGCGCCCGACGACCCGGAAGGGAGACCAGGCGCCAAGCGCCTCGCCCCATCGCGTCACTTCTCAATGACGGTGCGCCTCGGCGCCCGTCGTTCCTCCACCCCCCGCCGCGGCATGCCCACCCCCGCGGCGGGGGGATTGTCGAAACAGCGGCCTAGAATCACCCCACGATGCCGAACACGATCCTCCGTCCCCGGTCGGCAGCCCGCCTGCTCGCATGGGCGCTCCCGCTCGCCGCCGCCGCGTGCCAGTCGACGCCGGAGGCGCAGTCGCTCGCGCGGCGCGAGGACCTGGGGTCCCCGGCGATCACGCACCTGGTGCTGGTGCAGCTGAAGGATCCGAGCCGACTGGCCGAGCTCGTCGCCGACTGCGACCGCGTGCTGCCGGCGATCGAGGGCGTGGCCGGCTACTCGTGCGGCGTGCCGCTCGACATGGGGCGCTCCAACGTGTCGGGCGACTACGACGTCGGCATCTACGTCGGCTTCGTCGATGCGACGGGGTACCGCGCCTACCTCGACGACCCCCGGCACCTTGACCTGGTCGAACGCTGGCGCGAGGGCTGG
>JAIYBS010000365.1 GCA_027488415.1 Planctomycetaceae bacterium
GCCTGCGCGTTGTCGGCGGCGCCGTCGAGACGGCGGAGATCTCCGCGTCCGGCTACGGCGAGCCGCGCCGCGTGTTCGGCGGCGCCTTCGGCGACACCGGCACCGCGTGGTTCACGAGCAACCCCGGGTACGACGCGGCCGCGGCCGCGTTCCCCGCGGGTTCGCGCCTCGGCATCCGCTTCACCGGGCCGATCCTCGCGTGGGACGGAAACTCGTTCGGGCCGACGTCGCCGTCGGGCGCGCTCGCCGGCGAGCGCCTGCGCATCTCGTACCTCACGCTCAACACCACCAGCGGCGCCGGACCCGTCACCGGATTCGACCTCGCGGTGCAGTCGGACGGCGGCTGGCACCGGCACCTCTCGATGACGCTGCTGCCGGCCTCCGGCGCCGCGGCGCCCGATGCCGGCGTGTACCTCGTCCCGCTGCAGGCCTATTCGACGGCCTCGGGCGTCGCCGCGAGCGCGGAGTACTGGCTCGTCCTGAACGGCGGCGACACGCCGGAGAACTACGCCGCCGCATTCGCCGCCGCGGAGGCGGCGATGAACCCGCCCGCGTGCACGAGCGACCTCGACGGCGACGGCGCCGTCGGCGGCGCCGACCTCGGGCTCCTGCTCGGCAACTGGGGGCTGCCGGGAATCGGCGACCTCAACGGCAGCGGCACCGTCGACGGCGCCGACCTCGGCGCCCTGCTCGGCGACTGGGGGGCCTGCCCATGACCGCCGCCACCACGATTCACCGCGTTCGACTCGTTTCCCTCTCCTCTTCCACGACACGGGAGTTCCGCATGAGCGTTCGTTCCGCCATCATCGCATCCGTTTCCGCCATTGCCCTCGCGTCCGCCTCCCACGCCGGCGTCAAGGAGCCGCACGCCGACCTCTTCATCTCCGCGTCCGGCGGCCTGCTGACGACGGCGGGCTGGGACCACGCCAGCGGCGAGATCCTCGACCCGGCACAGCGCGTCTTCGAGGCGGAGCTCGGCCTCGACCCGGCATTCCCGTTCTCCGGCGACGAGCCCGGCATCGGCTCCGACCTCGTCGGCGCCACCATCAGCTTCAACCTGCTCGCGGGACTCGGGGAATGGAACGGGACCGCGTTCGGCGCGAGCACGGCCGGGCTGCTTGCGAGCTACGCCGGACAGGACGCGCTCAGCACCACGGGCGGGTCGTTCTCGTTCCTCGTCTCGCAGGGCCTCGACCTGCACCCGGAATTCACGCTGTTCGGAGCGTCCGGCGACCCGGCGAACGGCATCTACCTCGCGTCGTTCACCGTGAGCTCCGCCGGATACGGCACGAGCTCGACCGCGTGGATCGTCTTCAACCTCGGAATGAGCGAGGCCGAGCACGAGGCCGCGGTCGAGTGGGCCAACGCGAACCTGGTGCCCGCACCTGGCGCGCTCGCGGCGCTCGCCGGGCTGCTCACTTCGGCGCGTTCCAGAACACGGCGTCGATGACCGGCGGGAGCTCCTTGATCGTGCCCAGCTCCTTGAGCTGGTCGGCAAGGACCTTCCACCGCTCGCGCGTCATCGCACCGACCTCGTCGCCCGCCCGGGGGGCGACGAGGTCGTGCTGCTTGCGCGCCGCGATGTCCATGGCCTCGAGGCTCATCGCCGGGTTCAGCTTCGCGATGCCCGGGTTGTACTTCGAGGGCTCCTTCAGGTAGCGCGACCAGCCCTCGCGCAGCGCGCGCACGAACGCGGCGCAGGCGTCGCGGTTCTTCGAGAGGAACTCCTCGCCGGTCGCCACGGTCACCGTGTACGGGTCGTAGCCGCCCTCGGCGAGCGAGAAGACGCGCACGGGCTGCTTGCGGAGCTCCATCTGCACGGGCTTGGCGGAGATGAAGCACTGCTGCGCCTGCACCGCGCCGCGCTCGAAGGCGGCGAGGCCGGATCCCGAGGGCACCATGCGCACCTTGCCGCCGGGGAAGCGCCTGTTGAGGTAGCGCACGAACGGGAGGCCCGCTTCCATCGCCACGGTGGCGTCGCTCTTCCAGAGCTGCTCGAGCGAGCGGTACGGCGAGGACTCGGGAACCATCACGCCCATCGGGCTCGTGTGGAAGATCGCGAAGATGCCGACCGCAGCGCCGCCGCGCTCGCGCAGCGTGAGCACCTGGTCGCCGCTCACCACGCCGAACTCGACCTTGCCGCTCGCGACCATCTGCGCCACGGGGGTGCCGGCGGCGCCGGAGATGATCTCGCACTCGAGGCCCTCCTTCGCGAAGAGGCCGTCCTGCTGCGCGGCGAAGATGCCGCCGAACTCGGGCTCGGGGACCCAGTTGAGCTGCAGCCGGACCTTCCTCGGGGCGGGTGCCTGCGCGGCCGGGGCCTGCAGCGCGCCTGCGCCGAGGGCAAGCGCCGAGGCGGCGAGGAGCGCGGCGAGCGCGCGACGGCGGGTTCCGGTGCCTGTCATGCAGGAAGGGTAGCGCCGCGGTCAGTCCGCCGAGGCATGCCAGCGGCGCAGGAGCGTCCAGCCGAGCAGGCTCACGAGGCCGAAGAGCGCGAAGCCGACCGCCGCCGCGACGCCGACCGCCGCGAAGACGAGGTCGGTGCGCGTCTCGCGCATCGCCGAGAGGATCAGGATGCCGACCGGCGACTCGTCGCCCGCGAAGGCCCCGACGAACTCGCCGACGATGGCGCCGATCACCGAGAGCCCGGCGGCGATGCGAAGGCCCGTGACGATGGACGGCAGCGCCCACGGGAGCTCGAGCTTCCACCAGCGCTGCAGGCGCGTGGCGCGGTTCACCTCGAAGAGCTCGAGCAGCCCCGGGTCGGTCGAGCGCATGCCGTCGAGCGTCGCCGCGAGCACCGGGAAGAGACTCACGATCGCGGCGCTCGCGATCGACGTGCGCGGGCCGTAGCC
>JAIYBS010000333.1 GCA_027488415.1 Planctomycetaceae bacterium
ATCGCGACCGCTGGACCCGCACCGCGTCACGTATCTCCGACCTGCATGCGGAGTCCGAGCGTGCGCTGCTGCCCATCGCCGCGGCGATCATCGCCGCCCTGGATGCGGACACGGCGAAGGCAGTCCAGTCGCAGCTCGACTCCCTGACCTTGGCGGGTCGGGATCGTTCGTCGAAGCAGGTGGATTCGATCGACCCCGCCTTCGCGAGCACGAGGATCGACCCGACGCGCGAGGGAATCCGCGTCGGAAAGCCCGTGGACATCAAGGCCGCGCAACAGGATCGCCGCGAGGCCCCGTCGCCAGGCACCGAAGGACCTCCGTCCGGTGGTACGCCGTGAACGCCTGATGGACCGCGAGAGACCGCGATCGCGCCGCTCCCGCTCAATCCATCAGATGCCCGAGCCCGCTCGCCCGCAGCACGTTCCGGAAGCTGTCGCTGAACACGAAGTTGTGCTCCGGGAACGCCAGCCCGCTCATGTTCTGGTCCACGTGGCTGAACATGATCTCGGTCTCGCCGATCTTCTCCCACTGCCCGGTGCGGTGGTCGAGCCGCTCGATGGTGCCGACCGTGCCCGCGCCCATCGGGTCGATGCGCTCGATGCGCGCGTCGTAGCGGATGCACTGGCCGGGCACCACGTCGGCGGTGATCTCGGCCTTCTGGATCTTGGCCAGGACCACCTTCTCCTTGAAGCGGCGCAGGCTGCCCGTGAGCACGCCCGCGGTCTGCGCCATGCCCTCGATCATGAGGCTCGCCGGCATCACCGGCTGCGCGGGCAGGTCGCCCGTGGCCGCGAAGTGGTCGTGCAGGTGCTCCTCGGCGAGCGACACGTTCTTGATCGCCACCAGCCGGCGATCCGGCTCGTAGGTCACGATCGTGTCGATCCACATCCAGCGCATCGGGTCACTTCTTCAGCTTGATCTCGATGAAGTCGCACAGGCTCTTCACCGTGAACAGCTTGGCGAGGCCACGGACGTTGCGGTCGCCGCCGAAGTTCGACAGGTCGACGTGGGGCATCTTCTCCTTGAGCACGGCGAAGCCGGCGTCGGTGAACTTGCCGTCCTTGACGTAGTCGGGGTTCGACATCATGTTCTCGGGGAACAGCTCGCCCTGCTCGATCTTGAAGGGCTTCTCCGGGGTGGAGAACTTCTTCTCGAGCTGGAACTGGATGTCCAGGAAGTCGATGCTCTCGGCGCCGAGGTCCTCGGTCAGGGTCGCGGTCGGGACGATGTCGTCGCGGTCCGCCCCCAGGGCGTTCTCGAGGACGTCGGTCACCTTCTCTTCGATCTCTGCGCGGGAAATGGCCATTGCTGCTCCGTCTGGTCCCAGGTCACCCCTGGGAGGGGGTCTGCGGGGGAATCCGCAGGGGTCGAAGTGTAAAGCGTCCGGAAACGGCTGTCTCCGGCTCCCCTCCGCCCTGTCGGCGAACGGTGCCCGTGCCCTTGAACTGGCAGGAGCCGTCCGGGAGGGTCTTCTCGAGCTGCACGTCCACCTCGAGGGCCTCCCCGGGGCGGACGAACGAGCCGTAGCGCATCGCCTTGACGCTTCCGAGCACCCAGCGGGGCTTGCCCTGGGCGTCCAGGAGGGTCCTGGCGGCCTGCACGAGCGCCTCGAGCATGAACACGCCGGGAAGCACCTGGAAGGTCGGGAAGTGGTCCTGGAGGTACTCCTCCGCCAGGGTCACCTGCTTGATCGCCCGGACCCGGTCGGGGCCCTGCTCGAGGACGGCGTCGATCAGCGCGAAGTGCATTGCGGCGGGATGGTACCGGGACGGCGAAAGGTCCGCAAAGATCGGTCGAAATCCGCGGGAAATGCCGATGGAGACCCACTATGGCCCGTTCGAAGAAGACCGATGGATCGACCGCTTCGCACTTCTGGAATCGCCCGGAGTTCCGGGCCCGAGTCGCCTGGGTGGCCGCCGCCCTCGGCACCGCGGCCCTGATGCTCGCGCTCGGTTCCTTCCACCACGCCGACTGGCCGTCCAAGGCCGTCGCCGTGCACAACGAACCGACGCGCAACCTCATGGGTCTCGCCGGCGCCGGGGTGGCGTACTGGACCTACGCGATCTTCGGCTACGGCACGTGGTTCGCGGTGCTGCTGGGCGCGGCCGCGATCGTCGCGGTGCCGTTCGGCTTCCGCGCGCAGCACCTGTGGCTGCGGACGATCGGCGCGGCGATCCTGGTGCTGGCGACCGGCGCGCTGCACGCCCTCTGGTTCCCGCGGCTCGGGCCGGTCGCGGGCCTCGAGGCGGGGCTGGTGCCGCAGTGGATCTCCACCGAGCTGTGCACGCGCTTCAGCGGGTTCGCGGCAAGCCTGATCCTCCTCTGCGCAAGCGTGATCGGCGCGATCGTCGCCGCCGACGAGGTCGTGTTCCGCATCCCCGGCGCGGTGATGAAGGGCCTCGCCTTCCTCGAGCCGGTGTGGCAGTACGACTGGGCCGGCCTGTTCGCGTCGCTGACGGGCAAGCAGCGCTCGGCCGCGCTGGTGGGCGTGCCGGCGAACGCCTCCCCTGCCCTGCGCAAGTCGCGCGCGTCGACCGCGCGCGTGGCGGTCGACGAGGACGAGAGCGCGGACAACGTGCAGGTGATCGAGGACGACGCGAAGCGGGATGAGGATGAGGACGAGGACGAGGACGAGGAGGAGGAAGAGGACGAGGATTGGGACGACGAGGACGAGGATGAGGATGAGGATGAGGATGAGGATGAGGACGAAGACGAGGATGAAGAGGACGAAGAGGACGAGGACGAGGACGAGGACGAGATTGACGCCGCTCCTGCCGTTCCCGCGCGAAACGCGCTGAGCACCGAGGAACTGCAGGCGAAGATCTCGAAGCTTCCCGTCCGCATCGCGCAGACCGCCAAGAAGCCTGCGGTGCGCGACGAGGACATCCCACGCACGGTCGACTACTCGGGCTACAAGTTCCCCGGGATCGACCTGCTCGCCGACCCGACCGGGAACTTCTCCACCGAGATGGAGCAGTTCGTCCGCGAGCAAGCGACGAAGCTGACGGCCGCGATGCGGATCTACGACATCGAGGGCGAGGTGAAGCAGATCGACAGCGGACCGGTGGTGACCCTCTACCACATCGAGCTCGCAGAAGGTGTCCGTGCAGCCCGGCTGCAGCCGGTCGCGGACGACCTTGCGCGCAAGCTCAAGGCTCCGAACATCCGGATCATCAACAACCTCGTCGGCAGCGGCTCGGTCGGCATCGAGGTGCCGAATCCGAAGCGCGAGCAGGTGCGGCTCAAGGAACTGATGACGGGACCAAAGGCGGTCGACATGGGCCTCCCCATGTTCCTCGGCAAGGACGCCTCCGGCGAGCCGCTTGTGCTCGACCTCGCCGAGCAGCCGCACATGCTGATCGCGGGCACCACCGGCAGCGGCAAGAGCATCTGCATGAACACCATCATCATGAGCTGGCTGTACACGAAGCGGCCGGACGAGCTGAAGCTCTGCCTGGTCGACCCGAAGATGGTCGAGATGGCGCAGTTCGCCGACGTTCCGCACCTCATGGCGCCGGTCGTGACCGACATGTCCAAGGCGGCCGGGATCCTCGAATGGGCCGTGCGCCACATGGAGGAGCGGTACGAACTGCTCAAGTCCGCCAAGGTTCAGAAGATGCGGGCGTACAACGAGCTCGGCGAGGATGAGCTTCGGTCGAGGATGAACCCCAGCAGCGATGCTGCCTGGGCACGCATTCCGAAGAAGCTGCCGTTCATGGTCTTCGTCATCGACGAGCTCGCCGACCTGATGATGCAGCACAGGGAGGTCGAGCAGTCCATCGTGCGGATCGCCCAGAAGGCCCGAGCGGTGGGCATGCACCTGGTTCTCGCGACGCAGCGGCCGCAGGCGAACGTCGTGACCGGACTCATCAAGTCGAACATGCCGTGCCGCGTCGGCTTCCGCGTGGCGAGCGCGATGGACAGCAGAATCGTGCTCGAGCACAAGGGCGGAGAGCTACTGCTCGGCAAGGGCGACATGATGGTCGTGCCGAACGGCGCACACGAGCCGATGCGCTCGCAGGGAACCTACGTCGACGACAGGGAGATTCGTTCGGTCACGGACTTCCTCCGCACCGTCGCCACGCCGAACTTCGAGCGCACCCTGGTCGCCATCAAGGGCCCGGGCGGATCGTGCGAGGCCGGCGGCGAGGGAGACGGCGCGTCGCTCGGCGGCGGCGAGCGCGACCCGCTGTTCGACCGCGCGGTCGAGATCATGATCGAGACCAACCGCGGCAGCGTCAGCATGCTGCAGCGCAAGATGTCGATCGGCTACGGCCGCGCCAGCCGGCTGGTGGACCAGATGGCCGAGGCCGGCATCCTTGGCGAGGCACGCGGCGCGAGCCCGCGCGAGGTCCTGATCACCATGGCCGACTGGGACCGCATGAAGGAGCTCGAGGCCGACGGCGGCCGCGAGCTGACCGACGACGAGCGCAAGCTCGCCGCAGCGGTTGACCAGGAGAGCGACGCGTTCCAGGATTCGTTCAACGACGGCGACGAGGAGGACGGCAAGTGAGCACCACCGCCCTGACCCCGGAGATGATCCGCCGCGGCCTCGACGCCGCCATTGAGCAGGCCGAGAAGAGCTGGCGCGAGGGCGGCATCCCGATCGGGAGCTCGCTCCTCGATGCCACCGGCAAGGTGGTGGCCGCCGGCCACAACATGCGCGTGCAGAGCGGCGACCCGACCGCGCACGCCGAGGTGAGCTGCGTGCGGAACGCCGGGCGCCGCCGCGACTGGCGAAACCTGACCCTCGTGAGCACGCTCAGCCCCTGCCCGATGTGCTCGGGGACGGCGATCCTGTTCAAGGTGCCGCGCGTGGTGATCGGCGAGCACCGCACGTTCATGGGGGCCGAGAGCTGGATGCGCGCCAACGGCATCGAGCTGACCGTGGTCGACGACCCGCGCTGCGTGGCGCTGATGGAGCGCCTGCAGCGCGAGAAGCCCGACCTCTGGGCGGAAGACATCGGCGAGTGAGAAAATATGCCGGGGGCCCCCCGGCATATTTTCCACGCGTCGCGCTTGCCTCCCCGCGCCGCGGAACGGACAGTCTTCCCAGTTCCGCCCACGGAGGCACCATGCGCAGCATCTGGCACAACTTCCGACTCCTCGCCGACCGTCTCCGGACGAGCCTCGCGCGCAGGAACCAGTCCGAAGGCCACCTGCAACCACGACCGATTCCGGTCGTCCTCCGTGCGCGGAACGGGCATTTCACACCGCATCGGCGGTCGCCCGGCTGACGGGCACCGCGGGACCGATGGGAGAAGGGTTCACGAAACCGGTACGGCTGCCCGAGCGGTGTGGGCAGCCGCCGGTCATTTTGCGATCGTCGCGCGCAGCCCTTCCATGAAGGGCACGATCACCCGGTAGCCGAGCAGCTCGTCGGCCAGGCGGATGTCCGCCTCGCTGTCGCGCACGTCCCCGGCGCGCGCGGGCTCGAAGTCGCACTCCGCCCGGACACCGAGCAGCTCGCCCATCGCCTCGAGCAGCTCGAGCAGGCTGTAGCGGGCGCCGCAGGCGATGTTCACTACCTCGCCCTCCAGACGGCGGCCGAGCCCGCCGGCGAGCAGGTTCGCGTGCACAGCGTTCGCGACGAAGGTGAAGTCGCGCGACTGGCGGCCGTCGCCGTAGATCACGGGACGCTCGCCGCGGCGGAGCCGCTCCGCGAACATCGGGATCACCGCCGCGTACGGCGAGTCGTGCCGCTGCCGCGGGCCGAAGATGTTGAAGTACCGCAGGCTCACCGTCTCGATGCCGTACGAGAGCGCCCACGCGCGCATCAGGTGCTCGCCGGCGAGCTTCGTCACCGCGTAGGGCGAGCGCGGATCCGGCCGGATCGACTCGTGCTTCGGCAGCGCCGCGGTGTTGCCGTACGCGCTGCTCGAGGCCGAGTACACCACCCGACGAACGCCGTGCCGGCGCGCCGACTGCAGGACGCGCGCCGTGCCCTCGACGTTCACCTGGTGGTAGAGCTCCGGGACCTCGATGCTGCGCGGCACGCTGCCGAGCGCCGCGAGGTGAAAGACGACGTCCGCGCCCTCGAACGCGCGCGCGAGCACGGCCTCGTCGAGGATGCTCCCGCGCAGGAACTCCGCGCCGCGCGCCGCGCCGGCGAGGTTCGTCTCGCGGCCGTTGGCCAGGTCGTCGACGATCCGCACGCGCGCACCGAGCCCGACCAGCGCGTCCGCGAGGTGGCTGCCGATGAAGCCGGCGCCGCCGGTGACGCACACTGCCCGACCGGCGAACGCGGCGCGGTGGGACTCGAGGACCGGGTGCAGCATGCGCAAAGCGTAACGCGGGAAAAAGCGCGCGGCGCCCGGATCGCTCCGGGCGCCGCGGTCGGTTTCATGCGGGAAGAGTCAGCGGATCACTTGAAGGTGGCCTTGAAGGCCTTGATCGCCGCGCTGAACTGGTCCTCGAGGCCCTTGAAGGACTTCTTCTCGACCAGCTGGTCGCGGACGGCCTTGCCGGCGCCCTGGAAGTACTCGAGCAGGCCCTTCTCGAAGGCGCTGACCTTCGTGACCGGGACGTCGTCCATGAAGCCCTTGGAGGCCGCGAAGATCGAGATGCACTGGTCGATCACGTTGAACGGCGTGAACTGGCCCTGCTTCAGCAGCTCGACCATGCGCGCGCCGCGGTCGAGCTGGCGCTGCGACGCGGCGTCGAGCTCGGTGCCGAGCTGCGCGAACGCCTCCAGCTCGCGGTAGGCCGCGAGGTCGAGGCGCAGCGAGCCGGCGACTTCCTTCATCGCCTTGATCTGCGCGTTGCCGCCGACGCGGCTCACCGAGATGCCGACGTTGATGGCGGGACGCACGCCGGCCGAGAAGAGCTCGGGCTGCAGGTAGATCTGGCCGTCGGTGATCGAGATCACGTTGGTCGGGATGTACGCCGACACGTCGCCTTCCTGCGTCTCGATGATCGGGAGCGCGGTCAGCGAGCCGCCGCCGTTCTCGTTCGAGAGCTTGGTGGCGCGCTCGAGCAGGCGGCTGTGCAGGTAGAAGACGTCGCCCGGGTACGCCTCGCGGCCCGGCGGACGGCGGAGGAGGAGCGACAGCTCGCGGTACGCGACGGCCTGCTTCGACAGGTCGTCGTAGACCACCAGCACGTGCTTCGGGGTCTTGCCCTCCTTGCCCTGCCACATGAAGTACTCGCCCATCGCGCAGCCCGAGTAGGGCGCGATGTACTGCAGCGGCGCGGGGGCCGAGCTGCCGGCGTTCACGACGATCGTGTAGTCCATCGCGCCGTTCTTGCGCAGCGTCTCGACGACGCCGGCGACGGTCGAATCCTTCTGGCCGACCGCGACGTAGATGCACACGACGGCCTCGGGCGTGCCCCAGTACTGCTTCTGGTTGATGATGCAGTCGAGGCAGACGGCGGTCTTGCCGGTCTTGCGGTCGCCGATGACGAGCTCGCGCTGGCCGCGGCCGACGGGGATCATGCTGTCGACGGCCTTGATGCCGAACTGCAGCGGCTCCTTGACGGGCTGGCGGGCGGCGATGCCGGGGGCGACGATGTCGACCTTGCGCGTGCCGGATGCGCGGATGGCCGGGCCGCCGTCGACGGCGACGCCCAGCGGATCGACCACGCGGCCGAGCATCTCGGGTCCGACGGGCACTTCCAGGATGCGGCCCGTCGCCTTGACGGTGTCGCCCTCGCGGATCAGGTCGGTGTCGCCGAAGAGCGCGGCGCCGACGGTGTCCTGCTCGAGGTTCATGGTCAGGCCCGTGACGGTCTTGCCGCTCTGGGTCTGGAACTCGAGGAGCTCGCCGGCCATGACCTTGCCGAGGCCGTAGACGCGGGCGATGCCGTCGCCCACCTCGACCACCTGGCCGACCTCGGAGATCTCGAGCTGCGAGGCGAAGTTCTGGATTTCCTGCTTGATGACGGACGTGATCTCGTCGGTCTTGATCTTCACGGCGTGCCTTTCGAAGGTGAGTGGGTCTGGAGCGCGGGAGCGGTGCCGTCCCGCGCG
>JAIYBS010000178.1 GCA_027488415.1 Planctomycetaceae bacterium
CATCGTAGGGAGCCGTTCCGGGCGCGCGGTACCATCCTTCCCTTCCATGAGCGCGCCACACGGACGACGAACCCAGACCCCGACGGCCTCGCACACCGCCATTGTCGGCCTCCAGTGGGGCGACGAGGGCAAGGGCAAGATCGTCGACCTGCTGACCGCCGAGCACGACGTCATCGTCCGCTACAACGGCGGCGCGAACGCGGGCCACACCGTCCAGGTCGGCGCCGAGCGGTACGCGCTGCACCTCATCCCCTCGGGCATCCTCTACCCGGACAAGGCGTGCGTCATCGGCAACGGCGTGGTCGTCGACCCCGAGAAGCTCCTCCAGGAGATCGACACGCTGCGCCAGCGCGGCATCCAGGTGGGCACGAACCTGCGCATCAGCGACCGAGCGCACGTCGTCATGCCCTACCACAAGGAGCAGGACGCGGCGCTCGAGGAGTACCTCGGCGCCAAGACCGCGAACGCCCGCGGCAACCTGTCGATCGGCACCACGCGCCGCGGCATCGGCCCGGCCTACGCCGACAAGGTCCGCCGCTCGATGGCGATCCGCGTCGGCGACCTGCTCGACGCGGACTACCTCCGCAGCCGGCTGCACGTGATCTGCACGCTCCGCACCGCGGAGCTCGAGGCGCTCGGCGTCCGCACCGCGCCGCTCGACCCCGACGCCCTCGCCGCGCGCTACGCGGAGTTCGGCGAGCGGCTGCGCCCGCACGTCGATGACTCGGTCTACGCGCTGCACGACGCGATGGCCGCCGGCCGCAGGCTCCTCTTCGAGGGTGCGAACGCGAGCCTCCTCGACATCGACCACGGCACCTTCCCGTACGTCACGAGCAGCAACTGCTCGACGCTCGGCATCCCCGCCGGGACCGGCGTGCCCGGTCACGCCATCGGCCGCGTGCTCGGGATCATGAAGGCGTACTCGACGCGCGTCGGCGCGGGCCCGTTCCCGACCGAGCTCGACAACGAGCTCGGCCAGCGGATCCGCGAGCGTGGCCGCGAGTACGGCACCACGACGGGCCGCCCGCGCCGCTGCGGCTGGCTCGACCTGGTGGCCGTCCGCTACAGCGCGATGGTCTGCGGCGCGACCGGGATCGCGTGCACGCTCTTCGACGTCCTCTCGGGCCTCGACGAGGTCAAGCTCTGCGTCCGCTACCGCCTGCCGGACGGCAGCGAGACCGACCGCTTCATCCCCGACGCGCACCGTCTCGAGGGCGTGGAGCCGATCTACGAGACGCTCCCCGGCTGGAGCGAGGACGTCCGCGAGGCGCCCGACCGCGACTCGCTCCCGGAGGCGGCGCGCCGCTACCTCGCGCGCATCGAGCAGGTCGTCGGCGTGCCCATCGAGGTCGTGAGCCTCGGGCCGGAGCGAACGCAGACCCTCGTCGACGGTCGTCGCGCCGCGGCGCTCGCGACCGCGTGACACCGATGACGATCCCGCGCCACATCGCGATCATCATGGACGGCAATGGCCGCTGGGCGGCGTCGCGCGGGCTGCCGCGCATCGCCGGCCACCGCGAGGGCGCGCGCCGGGTCCGGGCGGTGGTCGAGGAATGCGCGAGGATCGGGGTCGAGGCGCTCACGCTGTACTCGTTCTCGAGCGAGAACTGGAAGCGCCCCGAGGAGGAGGTCCTCGGACTCATGGAGCTGGCGCGCCACCACCTGCAGCTCGAGCGGCAGATGATGCTCGCCAACGACATCCGCTTCCGGCGGCTCGGCCGGCGCGAGGGTCTGCCCGCGCCCGTGCTCGCGGAGCTCGACCGCACCGAGGACGAGACGAGCGCCTGCCGCGGCATGACGCTCTGCCTCGCGATGAACTACGGATCGCGCCAGGAGATCGTCGACGCGGTCCAGTCGATCGCGGTGCGGGTCCGCCGGGGCGAGGTCGAGCCCGGCGCGATCGACGACGCGATGCTCTCCAGCGCGCTCGGCACGCACGGGCTGCCGGACCCGGACCTCCTCGTCCGCACGGCCGGCGAGCGGCGGATCTCGAACTTCCTGCTCTGGCAGATCAGCTACGCCGAGCTCTTCGTGACCGACGTCCTGTGGCCGGAATTCGGGGTGGAGCACCTTCGGGCGGCGATCGAGGACTTCGCGGCCCGTCGCCGGACCTACGGCGGGCTCGGGGCAGCCGGAACCCGCCGCAACAGCTGAACGACCGAGAATCTTGCCAATCCCCGGGGATCCTTGCCGATTCCAAACCCAAGGCTGCGTATACCCTTACGGCCCACCATGCGTCGCCGTCGACCTGCGCTGTCCCTCTGCATTGCCGCCGTCCTCTCCCTGGTGGCGGGATGGGTCGCCCGACCCGCCGTGGCGCAGTGCACGGAGCCTGAACCCTGCTCACGGGCGGGCCTCGCCAACTGGGTTGGCGACCTGAACAACGACCTCGCCGTGAACGCGGCCGACGCGACGGTGTTCGTCGAGTGCTTCCTGAACAACCTGGGGCCCGGCGGCGTGCCGGTCTACTGCCGCTTCGCCGACTTCAACTTCGACGGGTTCATCGACACGGTCGACCAGGACTACCTGAACCAGATCATCGCCATGGCCGGCGATGCGCAGATCAACAAGCTGCCGCGCGTCACGATCTCCGAGCTGCGCGTCCGCAAGCCGTCAAGCCAGACCGATCCGGCGATTCCGCAGTCTCGGTACGTCGAGATCCGTACGCCGACGGTCGCCTTCAACGACCCCGGCTCGCCGACGGTGAACGACACCGCCCCCGGCGATCCGGCGACCATCCGTCGCTTCGGCGCGGGATGGTTCTACGTGAAGGTCTGCCGATCCGTGTCGGCCTCCGGCACCGGGATCATCAGCGGCACGATCGCGGTCGTCCAGGACCTCGACGGCATGCCGTGGGTGGTCGACATCCTGAACACGAACTCGCGCGGCCTGTCGCTGCTCGCGGACGCGTCGTTCGGAAACCCGCTGCTCGCGGACGTCCCGCCCGGCGTCGCCCCGTTCATCTTCAACGCCGCCGGCTCGCTCGCCGTGCCGGGCGGCATCGTGAACGGCCGCGTGTTCAACGCCGAGGCGAACACGAACGTCACGCACCTGCTGGTCTTCCGAAACCCGAACCCGGCCAACCTGCGCGCCGTGCCCACGGTCGGCCAGCGCGTGAACCTGTCTCAGACGCAGAACCCGCAGTCGGTGTGCGAGATCGCCTTCACGGTGCCCGCCTCCGCCGAGGTGCTCCCGCCGTGGGACGCGGTGATCGACGGCGTGACGATCGTCCGCGGCCTCGACGCGGACCTCTACGGCTGCATCTACGCGGACACGGGCAACTCCTCGATCGGGCCGGTGGGCACGGTCGGCGACACCTTCGCGCCGCAGCACGTCTACCGCTGCCGCAGCGCGAACACGCTCGTCAAGGGCCCGAACGCGATCACGGCGACGAGCGACACGCCCTTCTTCCGGAACCCGCTCTGCACGACGAACGTCACCGGCTGCGGCGAGCTGAACCCCGACGGCACGCCGCGCAGCTGCTTCTCGCCGCAGACCGGACCGTACTGCTCGGATGCCGACTGCTGCGGCGCCGTCTGCGCGCCCCTCCCCCACTGCTGCAACCTCGA
>JAIYBS010000279.1 GCA_027488415.1 Planctomycetaceae bacterium
CGAGGTTGATGTAGACGCGCGGCTGGCCGAGGACCGCGTTGACGTGGTCGCTCATCGTCGTCGCGGTGACGAGGTCGAGCGCATTCCCGACCTCTTCGCCCGAAACGGCAGCGTCGCCAACCCGCGCTTCTGCGACGCGGCAATCGCCGACTACAACGGCGACGGCTACGTCGACATCTTCTACACCGACTACGACACCCCGGAGACCTCGGGCACCCTCTGCTACGACATCAACGGCGACGGCGACACGAACGACGCCGGCGAGTGCCAGCAGAGCCCGGCCGAGGACGCGGCGCTCGACTACGACAACAAGCTGCTGCTGAACCGCGGCGCGACGAACCCGGGCGTGTTCTACGACGCGTCGACGGTCATGCTGACCTCGGCCCAGATCACCTCGGGCTTCGGCAACATGGCGGTCGCCGGCGACTTCAACGGCGACGGCCGCGCGGACATCGCGCGCATCAACACGCTGATCACCGGCCAGGACGTCAGCATCTACGTGAAGAACGCCTCGACCGCCGGGTTCACCACGAAGAGCATCGCGACCGGCCAGCCCTACCACGGCGACAAGGCCGACCTGAATGGTGACGGTCGCCTCGACCTGGTGATCGTCGACGACGGCCAGGACAAGTACATGCTGAACAACGGGAACGACGCCACCGGCCTCCCGACGTTCACGAGCTACACCATCGCCGACAGCCTCCCCGAGTTCGGCAACAGCACGCAGGTCGGCGACCTCGACAACGACGGCCGCGTCGACGTCATCATCACCGACGTCGACGCCGACCTCGGGCCCTTCTGCCCGCAGTCGACGGGGGCCGCCCACTCGCGGCGCACCCACATCTACCGCAACGTGTTCGCGGGCTCTCCCTCCGGGATCCTCGACGAGATCACGCCCCTGATCATCCCCGCGGGCGAGCTCGACTGGTGGACGGACGTCGCGGTCATGGACATCAACGGCGACGGCTGGCTCGACCTGGTCGCCGGCACGTGCACCGGGATCTTCGTGTACATGAACGTCCCGCCGGTGACCATCGGCTTCTCCTTCCCCGACGGCGTGCCGGCCACCTCCGGCCCCGGCGTCGCGACGAGCTTCCGCGTCCGCGTGACCCCCCAGGGCGGCACCGTGGTCGCCGGCACCGCGCGCATCAACTGGTCCGTCAACGGCGGCGCGTTCCAGAACGCGGCCCTGTCCTCGCTGGGAGGCGACCTCTACCAGGCCGCCATGCCCGCGTTCCAGTGCGGTCAGGCCGTGCGCTGGTACGTTTCGGCCCAGCTCAGCACCGGCACCGGCTACACGAGCCCGAGCAATGCACCGACCACGACCAACTCGCTCGGCATCCAGACCGGCTCGGCGACCGCCTACTCCAACGACATGGAGGCGACCGCCTCGGACTGGTCGGTGGTGAACCAGGGCGGCCTCACGACCGGAGCGTGGGCACAGGTGGTGCCGGTGGGCGCAACCAGCGGTACCAACGCGACCGCCCCGGCCGCCGATGCCAGCTCCGCCGGTACGAGGGCCTGGGTCACCCAGAACGGCACCTCGGGCGCGGCGGCGACGACCTCGGACGTCGACGTGGGCACCACCAGGCTGCTCAGCCCGGTGTTCGACCTGTCGGGCGTCGCCTCCGCCACGGTGAGCTACGCGCGCTGGTACTTCTGCAGCGACGCACCCCCGGCCGGCGCGACGCCGGCCGAGGTCGATCCGTTCGTCATCGAGGTGAGCGGCGACGGCGGCACGACGTGGACGGTCCTCGAGTCGGTCACCACCTATCCGACGCCGAACGCCTGGGCGCGCGCGAGCTTCAGCGTGGGCTCTGCCCTGCCGCAGCTCACCTCGCAGGTGCGCTTCCGCTTCTCGATCTCGGACACGCCCGACAACTCGATCACCGAGGCGGGGATCGACGACTTCAACCTCACGGTCTCGACCTGCGTCGCGCCGTGCCAGGGCGACTTCGACGGCAACGACGTGGTGAACGGCGCCGACCTCGGCGTGCTGCTCGCGCAGTGGGGCTCGACCGGATCGGCCGACCTCAACGGCGACGGCACGGTCAACGGCGCCGACCTCGGCACGCTGCTCTCGAAGTGGGGAACGTGCCCCTGACGTCGGATCGCTGACGCATCGAATCCTCCGCGCGCGGCCCCTTGCGGGCCGCGCGCGTGCTTTTCGGGGGCATCACGCGACGCTCAACGATCGGGCCGCGGGGCCGGCTGTCGCTCGAGCACGAGCGACAGCCCCGGCGCGCCTGCCGGCACGGACACCGGATGCGTGGTGCGCTCGCCGTCCGGCCAGCGGATGTCGAGCTCCGCGGGAGTCCGTTCACCGAGCCCGAACCACGCGACGGGCGGGACCTGCGAGAGGTACGAGCGCGTGGGCATCACCGTGCGAGTCATCGCCTCGCCGGCGTTCGTCCGCAGCGTGACCTGCGCGCCGATCGCCGAACCGTTGCTGCCCGAGCGGCCGTCGCGGAGCCGGACGGAGACCCACCGGCCCGCGACCGACGCGTTGCGGAGGACACGCGGTGCGCCCTCGGACTGGGCGAGCACGAGGTCGAGCCGCCCGTCCCCGTCGAGGTCGCCCCACGCGAGGCCGCGCCCGACCGCGGGCCTCGCGAGCGCGCCGAGCGCGTCCGCGGGAACCTCGGCGAAGGTCGGTCCGGACGAGCCGCCGACGTTCCGGAACGCCTGCGCCGGCTGCGCGAGGCGCTGCGTCGGCTGCACCTCCGCGATGCGCGGCTCAATGTGCCCGTTGGCGAGCGCGAGATCCTCCCGCCCGTCCGCGTCCAGGTCGGCGAACACCAGCCCGAAGGTCAGCGGCCGCCGCGTGGCGGCGGAGATTCCGTCGAGGATCGCGTCGTCGGCGAAGCGGCCGTCGCCCGGGGTGACGTAGAGGCTGCACGGCTCGTTGGCGAAGTTGCCGACCGCGATCGCGAGCGCGCGGTCGTTGCGCAGGTGCGACGAGTCGCAGCCCATCGCGCCGGTCGCCGCGCCGTTGCGATCGAAGGCGACGCCGGCGGCGATCCCGTCCTCGCGGAACGAGCCGCGGCCGTCGTTGAGGAACAGCAGGTTTCGCACGGTGTCGTTGGCGACGAAGACATCGAGGTCGCCGTCGCCCTCCACGTCCTCGACGACGAAGCCGAGCGCCTTGCACGCCGCCTCGCCGGTCGCCGGATTGAGAGCCAGGAACCCTCGCTCGGCGGTCCGGTCGGTGAATCGGCCGTCACTGCCGCGCTCGAGGTAGACGAGGTCCGTGCCCGCGAAGCCCGTCGGCGCGCCGTACGCGCGGCCGATGCCGGTCAGCGTGTATCCCACCGCGAGGTCGATCTCGGGCGACCACTCGACGTAGCGCGCAACCAGGAGGTCGAGGTCGAGGTCCCCGTCGAAATCGGCGAACGCCGCCGCCGTGGTCCAGCCGCCGAGCCGGTCGAGGCCCG